>NZ_JBHWIJ010000125.1:0-22832 GCF_042732255.1 Kitasatospora sp. NPDC059803
TCCGGGCGCCCCCCCCGCCCGGGGGGGGGGGGGGGGGCCCCCCCCGGGGGGGGGGGGGGGGGGGGGGCGCGCCCCCCCCCCCCCCCCCCCCCCGCGACCTTGCGGGCGAGCCGGGCGGCCTCCCGGAGCTGCTCGGCGAATACGTCGGCCTTGGCCACGTCCTCGAACCGGTGCGAGCCGGTCAGTGCGACGATCGTGAGCACGTCGCCGTTGAGCTTGGTCCTGGCCACGGTCGCGTCCGTGACCGCCGTAAGCGGAACCGGGACCGGCGGTTTACCGTCCTTGAGAAAGAGCAGTCGGTGGGTGGTGAGAACGAGCACGCCCTTGCGGAAGTGGTCGGGATGGCGCCCGGCCGTCGAGGCGACCGGATTCTCGCCGTCGATGACGACCGCCTCCACCGTGCGCACGGCCTCGGCCTGATTGGCTTGGCTGTTGTTTCCCGCCACCTTGAAGGCGGTGTCGATCAGATCGGTCCAGTCCATGGGACCGAGCGTAAAGGAGCCGCTCAGTAGGCTGCTCGGCGAGCGAGAGGAACTGGCATGCGAGGCGGCCCGGAGCAGTTGCTGGCGGGGCGGTACCGGCTGACGGACCGTCCCGAACTCCTGCGGGCCCTGGCGGTGGACGACCGCACCGGGGAGTCCGTGCTGCTGCGCGCCCTGGAGCTGCCGGCGCTGCTGACCACCGGTCAGGACCTGGACGGCGAGGTGCCCGCGCACGCCGACCGGCTGGTCCGCCGGGTGGCGGCGGTCGGCTCGGCCGCGCCGACCGGGCACCCCCGGCTGCTGCGCGGGCTCGGTGCCTTCGTCGAGGGCGAACTGCTGTGGACGGTGGAGGAGCGGTCGGGCGCCATGACGCTGGCGGACCTGGCGGCGGTCGGACCGGTGCCGCCCTACCGGGCGGCGGAGCTGGCGGCGGACCTGGCCGGCGCGCTGCGGGCGCTGCACGAGGACGGACTCGTCCACGGCAACCTGACCGCCGAGTCCGTGCTGGTCTGCGAGGACGGCGCGGCGATGCTCGGCGGGCTGCTGTCCGGGGTGGCGCAGGAGGCGCTGGCCGAGGACCTCGGCGGCCCGGGCGGGCGCCGCCGGTACGAGGTGCGGGCCACCCTGGTCGGCCCGGTGGCGGAGCGCTGGCCGCTGGACGGCGGCCCGGCGGGCGACTGCTGGGCGCTCGGGGTGCTGGTGCAGCGGCTGGTCACCGGCCGCTCGCCGTTCCCGGACGGTGGCGTGCCGGAGCTGGTGTCGGCGGTCCGGGACGGGCGGCGGGAGCCCGCGGCGGCCTGCGGGCCGCTGGCGCCGCTGGTCGAGCGGCTGCTGCAGCCCGACCCCTCGCTGCGGCCGACCGCCGAGGAGGCCCGCCGGGAGTTGGCGGCGCTGCTCGCGGGCGCGCCGGAGCCGGTCGACGAGGAGTGGGCGGCGCGGGCGCTGGTGCTGAGACCGGAGGCCCCGCTGGTGCGGCGCCGGCGCGGGCGGGGTGGTGGACGAGGGCGGTCGGAGGTCGTCGTGGGCGCGAACGCCGGCGCGAACGCCGGGGCGGGCGCCGGGCGGCCGGACGAGGTGCGGCCGCCGCGGATACCTCCGGCGCTGTTCGGCCCGCTGCTGGTGGGGGGCGTGTTCCTGCTGCTGGTGCTCGGGGTGGCCGCGGTGGTGCTGTTCGCAGGCTGACGGCCCCGGAGTGTCCCGGACCGTCGGTCCGACGGGCGAGCGTGATTACCGGGGCTGGCAAGGTGCGCCTAATGTGTGCGTGGGATTTGTTCGAACAGTGGTCTGCACCAGGCCCTCCGTCGCTGTGACGGCAGACGGATGTGAGGGGGAGTGGTCGCCGATGGGCGTGCAGGACCGGCCGGAGACGGCCGAGACGGAGCGGCTGCTGGCCGGGCGGTACGAGCTGGGCGACCGGCTCGGCCGCGGCGGGATGGGGACCGTCTGGCGGGCCTGGGACCGGATGCTGAACCGCGAGGTCGCGGTGAAGGAACTGACCGTCAACCACCTGCCCGAGGACGAGCTGCAGATCCTGCACGCCCGGATGAAGCGGGAGGCCAGCGCGGCCGCCCGGATCAAGCACCCCGGCGTGATCACGGTGCACGACGTGCTGGAGCAGGACGGCCGGCCGTGGATCGTGATGGAGCTGGTGGACGGCCGCTCGCTGGCCGACGTGATCAGCCAGGACGGCACCCTGCAACCGCGCGCCGTCGCCGAGGTCGGCAGCCAGGTGCTCGCCGCACTGCACCGCGGCCACCAACTCGGCGTCCTGCACCGCGACGTGAAGCCGGCCAACGTGCTGCTGGAGCGCGGCACCGGGCGGGTGGTGCTGCTGGACTTCGGCATCGCGACGTACGAGGGCTCGGCCGAACTGACCCGGCCGGGTGACCTGGTCGGCTCGCCGGACTACCTGGCGCCGGAGCTCGCCCAGGGCGAGCGGCCCGGGCCGGCCTCCGACCTGTGGGGCCTCGGGGCGACGCTGTACGCCGCGGTGGAGGGCCAGTCGCCGTTCCGCCGGACCTCGCCGATCACCACGCTGGCCGCCGTGGTGGGCGAGCCGCTGCCGGAGCCGGTCCGGGCCGGGCCGCTGGGCCCGGTGCTGGCCGCGCTGATGGCCAAGGACCCGGCCGAGCGACCGAACGCGGACGAGGCCGCCCGGATGCTGGCCGAGGTGCAGGCCGGGCACACGATCGGCCTGAAGCCGGTCGCGCCGCTGCGCGCGCCCACCCAGTCGGTGCCGGTGGTGGACCGCAGCGAGCGCCCGGCGGCGGAGGAGGACCCCGAGGAGGAGGACGCGCCGGGGGCGACGGCGGCGGAGGCCGAGGAACCGACCGGGGCGCGCTCGGGGGCCGTTCCGGACACCACCGGGGGCGTGGCCGCCGAGGCGGCAGCGCCCACTGCCGAGGTCGCGCCGGTGGCGCACCCCGTCACGCCCGCGCGCGGGCCGGCCAAGCGCCGCAGCACCCTGAAGATCGTCGTGATCGCGGTGGCCGTCGGCCTGCTGGCGGCCGGCGCGACCTTCCTCGCCACCCGGCACACCACCACCGGGCACGTCGCCGCCTCCACGGCCGACGATCCCGTCCCGACCGCCTCCGCCAGCCCGGACCCGACCAGTGACGCCAGCCCGGGACCGGCGGCGCCCAACGGCTACCACTGGGTCGACGACCCGGCCGGCTTCCGCTTCCCGCTGCCCTCGGTCAGCCCGGCCTGGCAGCGCAGTGCCACGCCCGACAACCAGGTCTACTACAGCCCCGACAACAAGGTGCACTACCTGCAGTTCGCGGTCACCGTCGGCCAGTCGGTCAAGCCGCTGGAGCACCTGCGGCAGATGGAGGCCACCGTCTCCAAGAACCTGAAGGACTACAAGCAGCACAAGATGACCGGCGTCGCGGTGAACGGTCACGAGGCGGCCGTCTGGGAGTTCAGCTACCTCGCCAAGGAGGGCGGCCGGCGCCGGGCGGTCGAGGCCGAGTTCATCGACGACGACGGCACCAGCTACGCGATCTACTCGTCCAGCCCGGACCGGGGCAACGAGTGGAACGAGGCGGAGCAGCGCTTCAACGCGGTGCTGCACTACTTCACGCCGACCCGCTGACCGGGGGCGCCCGCTCCGCCCGGCCGCGGCAGATTCTTGTTACCGACGGGTACCGGACCGGCCGCCGAGCGCCTAGGCTGCGCCGTATGTCGGACCTCACAGCAGGCGCAGCGGCCACCGAACACCCCGCGACCGGGAACCCGCCCGCCCCCGGCGGGGGCCGGACCGTCGCGGCGGCCGTCCCGCCGTCCCTGGTCGCCCGGTTGGCCGCCGGCGTCACCGCCACCGGCGAGCCCAGCCTGGTGGAGACCGTCGCCCCGCTGACCGGCGAGCGGCTGGCGAGCCTGCCGCAGTCCACCCCGGCCGACGTCGAGGTCGCCTTCGAACTGGCCCGCCGCGCCCAGCCGGCCTGGGCCGCGCTGCCGGTGCGCCGCCGCGCGGCCGTCCTGCTGCGCTTCCACGACCTGCTGCTCAAGCGGCAGGACGAGGTGCTGGACCTCGTCCAGGCCGAGACCGGCAAGGCCCGGCTGCACGCCTTCGAGGAGGTGCTGGCCACCGCCATGGCCGCCCGGCACTACGGGCGGGCCGCGCACGGCTACCTCCGGGACAAGCGGCGCGGCGGGGCGCTGCCGGTGCTCACCCACGCGGTCGAGGCCCGTCGGCCCAAGGGCGTGATCGGCCACATCTCGCCCTGGAACTACCCGCTGGAGCTGTCCGTCGGCGACGTCCTGCCCGCCTTCGCGGCCGGCAACGCCGTGGTCAACAAGCCGGACACGCAGACCGCGCTGACCGCGCTGTGGGCCCGCGAGCTGCTGATCGAGGCCGGGCTGCCGGCCGACCTGTGGCAGGTCGTGCTCGGCGACGGCCCGGTGATCGGCCCCGCCGTGGTGGAGCACGCCGACTACGTCTCGTTCACCGGCTCCACCCGCACCGGCCGCGAGGTCGCCCAGCGCGCCGCCGCCCGGCTGGTCGGCGCCTCGCTCGAACTCGGCGGCAAGAACGCCATGCTGGTCCTCGCCGACGCCGACCTCGACCGGGCCGCCGCGGGCGCCGTGCGGGCCTGCTTCTCCTCCGCCGGGCAGCTGTGCATCTCGATCGAGCGGCTGCTGGTGCACCGCTCGGTGGCCGACGACTTCCTGGAGCGCTTCGCCGCCCGCACCCGGGCGCTGCGCCTCGGCGGCGGCCTCGCCTACGGCGCCGACATGGGCTCGCTGGTCTCCGTCCGCCAGCTGGAGACCACCACCCGGCACGTGGAGGAGGCGGTCAAGGCGGGCGCCACCGTGCTGGCCGGCGGCCGGGCCCGGCCCGACCTCGGCCCGTACTTCTTCGAGCCGACCATCCTCGACGGGGTGACCCCGGACATGGCGGTCTGCGGCGAGGAGACCTTCGGCCCGGTCGTCTCCGTCTACCGCTTCGACACCGACGACGAGGCGGTGGCCGCCGCCAACTCCACGCCGTACGGCCTGAACTCCAGCGTCTGGACCAGGGACACCCGGCGCGGCCGGGCGGTCGGGGCCCGGCTGCGCACCGGCACGGTCAACGTCAACGAGGCCTATGCGGCCGCGTACGGCTCGATCGGCTCGCCGATGGGCGGCATGGGCGACTCCGGGCTCGGCCGCCGCCACGGTGCCGAGGGCATCCTGCGCTTCACCGAGGCGCAGACCGTCGCGACCCAGCGGCTGATGCCGATCGCGCCCTCGTTCGGCCTGGACGACCGGCAGTTCGCCGCGGTGATGACCGGCGGGCTGCGGGTGCTGAAGGCGCTGCGGTTCAAGTAGCCGTCCCGGACCGGAGGTCCAAGTAGCCTTCCCGGCCCGGGGGTTCGCCCCCGTGGTCGGAGCCGGCCCGGCCGGTGGTCCGATCCGCCCGTCCTGTGGTCGGGTTCCGTCCTGTGGTCAGGTTCGTCCGTCCCTTAGTCAGTTCGCGTCCCGAAGGAGCAGTGGCAGATGGTGGAGTCCGGCGGTGCGGCGGAGTTCGACTACGACGTGGTCGTGGTCGGCTCCGGCTTCGGTGGTTCGGTCGCCGCGCTGCGGCTGACCGAGAAGGGCTACCGGGTCGCCGTCCTGGAGGCCGGCCGGCGCTTCGAGCGGGACGAACTGCCCAGGAACTCCTGGGACCTGCCGAACTACCTGTGGGCGCCGAAGCTCGGCCTCTACGGCATCCAGCGGATCCACCTGCTGGCCAACGTGCTGATCCTGGCCGGCGCCGGGGTCGGCGGCGGCTCGCTGAACTACGCCAACACCCTGTACGTGCCGCCGAAGGCCTTCTTCGAGGACCGCCAGTGGCGCCACATCACCGACTGGCAGGAGGAGTTGGCGCCGTTCTACGACCAGGCGCAGCGGATGCTCGGGGTCCGGCTCAACCCGACCGTCACCCCCTCCGACGTGCACCTCAAGGCCGCCGCCGAGCAGATGGGGGTGGGCGACACCTTCCACATGGCGCCGGTCGGGGTCTTCTTCGGGGACGGCCAGGACGCCGGCGGCCGGGCCGAGGCGGCGCCCGGGGACGAGGTCGCCGACCCGTACTTCGGCGGCGCCGGGCCGGCCCGCAAGGCCTGCGTGGAGTGCGGCGAGTGCATGACCGGCTGCCGGCACGGGGCGAAGAACATGCTCACCGAGAACTACCTGCACCTGGCCGAGCGGGGCGGCGCCGAGATCCACCCGCTCACCACGGTGGCCCGGATCCGGGAGCTTCCCGGCGCCGACGGGAGCCGCGGCTACGCGGTGGACGTGCGCCGGACCGACTCCCGCTCCCGCACCGACCGGGTGAAGGCGGGCGCACGGACCATCACCGCCGCCCGGGTGGTGGTCGCGGCCGGGACGTACGGCACCCAGTCGCTGCTGCACCGGATGCGTGACGGGGGGCACCTGCCCCGGATCTCCGGCCGGCTCGGCGAGCTGACCCGCACCAACTCCGAGGCGCTGGTGGGCGCGCAGACCACCGACCGGCGCTACGGCAGCCGGGTGGACTTCACCAAGGGCGTGGCGATCACCTCCTCGATCCACCCGGACGCCAGCACCCACATCGAGCCGGTCCGCTACGGCAAGGGCTCCAACGCGATGGGCGCGCTGTCGATAGCCCAGGTCAAGGGCGGCGGACGGGCCCCGCGCTGGCTGCGCTACCTGGGTGGGTCGGTGCGCCACCCGGTGACCTTCGCCCGCTCGATGAACCAGCACCGCTGGTCCGAGAAGACGATCATCGGCCTGGTGATGCAGTCGCTGGACAACTCGATCACCGTCTCGCTGAAGAAGGACCTGCTCGGCAAGAGCCGGCTCACCTCCGCCCAGGGCCACGGCGCCCCCAACCCGACCTGGATCCCGGCCGCCGAACAGGGCGCCCAGGCGCTGGCCGAGCAGATCAACGGCTTCGCCGGCAGCAGCGCCGGCGAGATCTTCGACATCCCGATGACCGCCCACTTCCTCGGCGGCTGCCCGATCGGCGACGCCCCCGAGACCGGCGTGGTCGACCCCTATCACCGGCTGTACGGCCACCCGGGGATCAGCGTGGTCGACGGCGCGGCCGTCTCCGCCAACCTCGGGGTGAACCCCTCGCTGACGATCACCGCGCAGGCCGAGCGTGCCATGTCGATGTGGCCCAACAAGGGCGAGGCGGACCGCCGCCCGGCCCAGGGCGAGGCCTACCGGCGGGTCGCCCCGGTGGCGCCGGCCCGGCCGGCCGTCCCGGAGGACGCGTTCGGCGCGCTCCGACTGCCGCTGCTGCCCGTCCCGGAGGTCCCGAAGAAGCGCGGCTGAGCAGGCCCCGACGGGCCAACCCGCCCGGCTCGGTACCCGGTTGACATTCGTTCGGATCCGATGGGATAAACGGGCTTTCTGGGGGACCAGGAACTCGTCGAGCGGGGGGAAACCGGTCCATGGCCATCTGCGCATCGTGCGGCGCGGCATCGGTGGAAGGGGCGCCCGCGTGCGTCTCGTGCGGGCGGCCGCTGACGCCGCCCCCGCCGACGGCCGCCATGCCCGCGGTACCTCCCGCCGTTCCGCCCGCCGTACCGCCCCCGCCGGCGTACGGTCCGCCGTCCGCCGCGCCCGGCTACGGCCCGCCGCCCGGGTACGGCCCGCCGCCCGGGTACGGCCCGGGCCACCCGCAGCCCGCCGGGCCGCCCACGCTGGGCAGCTGGGGCGCCGGGCAGCCGTACGACCCGCGGGCCGGCCGGCCGAACGTGCTGAGCCGGCTGGTCGGCGCGGACTGGCGCCCGGCGCTCCTGGTCGCCATCGCCCCGACCGCCGTGCTGCTGCTGGCGGCGCTGATCGTGGCGGTCCCGAGTGACTACCAGTACGCCTACCTGGTCCGGGCGCCCGGGTTCGGCGAGCGCTTCGGCGCCGCCCTGTCGATGGCGCTGAGCGCGCTCGGTGCGCCGTTCAAGCTCGGGTACACCACCGCGCTGCGACGCGGCGACGCGGCGGGCATGGACGCGCTGCTCCGGGCGGTGCCGCTGACGGTCACCGTGCTGTGGGCACTGGCGCTCTGGCTCGGCCTGCGGACCGCGGCACGCCGCCGCCGGGCCGCCGGCCTCCAGCTCACCCGGGCCCAGGCCGCGGGCGAGGCGCTGCGCACCGCGGTGGTCCTGGCGGCGGTGACCGCGCTGCTCGGGCTGGCCGGCGGGACGTCCTGGGAGCCGCAGCGCACCGGCCTCGTCGGCCGCGCCCTCGGGGTGACGTACACCGTGGACTCCGGCTGGCTGGAGGCGACCGGCTGGACGGCCCTGCTCGCCGCGCTGACGGCCTTCGCCGTCCACGGCACCGACGCGCTGCGCTGGGCCGCCTGGCGCAGCCGGGCGGTGCGCGGCTGGGCGGTCGCCGCGCTCACGGCCGGCCGGGCGCTGGCACTGTCACTGGGCCTGGCCTCGGTGACGGGCTTCGTGCTGGTCGCCGTCAACAGCGACGAGGGCTGGCAGACCCCGGTCTCGGTGGCCTTCCTGCCCAACCTCGGCCTGGGCCTGCTCGGCCTGGGCTCGGGGGCGACCTTGCAGGCGTTCAACGGGGCGAGCGGCGGGGCGAGCGACGCGGCGGTCGCGATCGGCGGCGACTGGCGGGACACCCCCGACAGGGGGGAAATCTCCTTCTTCGACCTGCACGACCAGACCGCCGACTGGCGCTGGACCGGCCTGCTGGCCCTCGCCACGGCGGGCGTCCTCGGCTGGTCGGCGTACCGGCGGCGGCTGGACGCGGCCGACCGGCTCCGGCTGGCGGCCGTCCACGCCGTGGCGCTCACCGCGCTGATGGCGGTGGGCGGTGCGCTGATGACGACCTCGACGTCCTCGGCGGTCGCGGGGTGGGACACCTTCGCCAACCAGACGGAGGTGTCCCGGGACACCTCGATCAACCTGGGCTTCGCCAGCGTGCTGGTGGCCAACCTGGTCTGGGCGGCGATCGGCGCGCTGCTGGTGCCGCCGCTGCTGGCGGCCGTCCGCGGCCGGGGCGCGGTGGCCCGCGAGGACGCCTACGGCGCTCCGCCGTACGGCGCGCCCCCGTACGGCGTGGTGCCGCCGCCGGGGGCGCCGTACGAGGCCGGGCCGGAGCCGCAGCCGTACGCCCCCGGGGCGGGGGTGGGCGAAGTGGTCGGCTCGGACGACGCGCCGCTGGTGCCGCCGCCCGGGGCGTCGGCCGAGGAGCCGGTCGATCCGAGCGTCTGGCGCAAGCAGCCCTGAGCCGGGCAGCCGTGGGCGGAGCGGTCTGAGCGGAGCGGCCCTGAGCCGGCGGCCCGGACAGGGCAAAGGGCCCCGCGGGGGAACGGGGCCCTTTGTCGCTCAGCACGCGGCGTCAGGGCTGCGCCGGTGCTGGGGGTGACGGCGCCGGGGGAGGGGCGCCGTCGGGTCGGTCGGCTTCGGGGTCGCGCCGTCGCGGCCCGGCGTGGGTGGCCGGTGGCGCGGGGCGCGCACGCTCGCGGTGCGGCGGGTCGGCGCGCAGGTCTGCGCCGGGCCTTCGCTCACGGAGCGTGAGGTGGCGTACGGGGCTGCCGCCCAGTGCGGCGGCATCGGTCGGGGCCTCCACGGTGAGCCTGCCGGCCGCCGGGAGAACCGCTTCCACGCAGCATCGTGCTGGACGAAGGGCTTGCTCTGCAACCGATTCGGCACAGTTCGACCCGGCACATTTGGTGCGGGTGCCGACTCCCGGGTGTGGCCCGGGCGCGGGTGCAGGCCTCGTTCCGCCCCGTCGGGCGGTTGTGGGCAGGTGTCGACACGAGGCGTCGATGATCACGGTGCGTAGTGGTGTGAGTGGCTGCGGCGCACGGGGACGCGCGTAGCGGCGCGGGACGGGAAAGGGTGTGCGCCCGGGCGTGCCCGGCTCGCGACGGGGGTGCGACGACCGGCCCGGGCGTCCCCGGGGACCGGCCGTCCCACCTCTCGGTCCAGTCGCGGCCGGGGTCGCTGTCCCCTGCTGTCCGGCCGCGGCACCCGCGCACGGTCCCACGGCGCCGCACTCCCGGCGGGGCCGGGTCGGCGGCGCCACATGCGCCGGTGGACTGGGATGAAGCTCCACGCGTGGTCCTGCAAGTCCGTACGGCGGCGCCCCTGGCCGGGGCGAAGGCGGCGCGTCTGGCGGGCGCGGCGCGGTCGTACGGTCGTCTGAAGCAACGAAAGGCGGCCCCGCCCGGTCACGGTCGTTTGGACGGGCAGACGAGTGAAACCGGACAGCCCGGTAGAATCGGTGTCCAGACACCCCCACCCGTCGCCGCCGCGGCCCCCGCCGGGGAAGCGGTTCGGTGTGACACCTCTCGTACCGCTGCCGGAAGGCCGTCTGTGTCCTCTGCAATTCCCGTCCAGTCCGCGCCGGACAACGACACCGTCCTGGTGGTCGACTTCGGCGCCCAGTACGCCCAGCTCATCGCCCGTCGGGTGCGTGAGGCGCGGGTCTACAGCGAGATCGTGCCGAGCAGCATGCCGGTCGCCGAGATGCTCGCCAAGAACCCGAAGGCGATCATCCTCTCCGGCGGTCCGTCGTCGGTCTACGAAGAGGGCGCGCCGCAGCTCGACCGCGCGATCTTCGAGGCCGGGGTCCCGGTCTTCGGCATGTGCTACGGCTTCCAGCTGATGGCCAAGACCCTCGGCGGCACGGTCGACAACACCGGCGCCCGCGAGTACGGCCGCACCCCGCTGACCGTCAGCCGCACCGGCTCCACCCTGTTCGAGGGCGTTCCGGCGGAGCACTCGGTGTGGATGTCGCACGGCGACGCCTGCTCCGCCGCCCCGGAGGGCTTCACCGTCACCGCGTCCACCGCGGTGGTCCCGGTCGCGGCCTTCGAGAACGACGAGGCCCGCCTCTACGGCGTGCAGTACCACCCCGAGGTGCTGCACTCCGACCACGGCCAGCAGATCCTGGAGCACTTCCTCTACCGCGGCGCCGGCCTCGCCCCGACCTGGACCACCGGCAGCGTGGTCGAGGAGCAGGTCGCGCTGATCCGCGCCCAGGTCGGCGAGAAGCGCGCGATCTGCGGCCTCTCCGGCGGTGTGGACTCCGCGGTCGCGGCGGCCCTGGTCAACAAGGCCATCGGCTCCAAGCTGACCTGCGTGTACGTCGACCACGGCCTGATGCGCAAGGGCGAGACCGAGCAGGTCGAGAAGGACTTCGTGGCGGCCACCGGCGTGCAGCTGAAGGTGGTCGACGCCGCGGAGCGCTTCCTGAACGCGCTGAAGGGGGTCACCGACCCCGAGGAGAAGCGCAAGATCATCGGCCGGGAGTTCATCCGGGTCTTCGAGCAGGCGCAGGCCGAGATCGTCGCCGAGGCCGGCGAGCACGGCGAGTCGGTCGACTTCCTGGTCCAGGGCACCCTGTACCCGGACGTGGTGGAGTCCGGTGGCGGCACCGGCACCGCCAACATCAAGTCCCACCACAACGTCGGCGGCCTGCCCGAGGACCTCCAGTTCCAGCTGGTCGAGCCGCTGCGCAAGCTGTTCAAGGACGAGGTCCGGATGGTCGGCCAGGAGCTGGGCCTGCCGGAGGAGATCGTCCAGCGCCAGCCGTTCCCGGGCCCGGGCCTGGGCATCCGGATCGTCGGCGAGGTCACCCAGGAGCGGCTGGACCTGCTCCGCGACGCCGACGCGATCGCCCGCGAGGAGCTGACCGCGGCCGGCCTGGACCGCGAGATCTGGCAGTGCCCGGTCGTGCTGCTCGCCGACGTGCGCAGCGTGGGCGTGCAGGGCGACGGCCGCACCTACGGTCACCCGATCGTGCTGCGCCCGGTCTCGTCCGAGGACGCCATGACCGCCGACTGGTCGCGCCTGCCGTACGACGTGCTGGCCAAGATCTCCACCCGGATCACCAACGAGGTCCGCGACGTGAACCGCGTCGTCGTCGACGTCACCAGCAAGCCGCCGGGCACCATCGAGTGGGAGTGAGCACTCCCGCCGGCCGCTGAGCCGCTGCTGAACGGCCGTGCCGTCGTTCCCCTACCAGGGAGCGGCGGCACCGCCGTTCGCGGTGGGGCGGCCGCCCGGGTGGGGACCTCCCACCGAAAGCGATCGGGAGCGGGCAGAATGCGGACCGGACCTGTCAGGGAGTGGCGGGCCGCGAGGGAAGGTGTGAGCGATGTCGGAGGCTGGCAACTCCGTGGCGGGTGACGGGGAAGCGGGCGTCGGGGGAGCGGGTGTCGGGGGAGCGGCCGGTCTGGCCGACCGGGCGGCGCAGTGGCGGGCGTCCGCGTCCCGGTACGCGCTGCTGCCGCTGCGGCTCTTCCTCGGCGCCACCTTCGTGTACGCCGCCCTCGACAAACTGTCCGACGCGCACTACCTGGCCGGGGCGGCCGACCCGGCGTCGTTCGTCTCGCAGGCCCAGGCGGTCAAGGGCGGCAGCCCGATCTCCTTCCTGCTCGGCGCCGCCCTGGACGCGCCCACCCTGTTCGCGCTCGCCGTCGCTTTCGGCGAGCTGGCGGTCGGCCTCGGCACCCTGCTCGGCCTCTGGGGCCGGGTCGCGGCGCTCGGCGGCGCGATGATCAACCTCAGCCTCTGGCTGTCCATCAGCTGGAGCGTCTCGCCGTACTACCTGGGCAACGACCTCGGCTACCTGATGGCCTGGACACCGCTGCTGCTGGCCGGCACCCCGGACCTGTCGGTGGACGGCTACCTCGCCCGGCGGGCCGGCCGGGACCGGGGGCGCGGGCTGGGCGAGGACCGCGTCAGGCGCCGGGCGCTGGTGGACGGCGGGATCGCCGCCGTCGCGATCGGCGGCGCCGGGCTGCTCACCGGCTCGCTCACCCGGACCTTCGGCCGGGCCAAGCACTCCGCGCCCAAGCAGTCCGCGGCCCCGGCCACCACCCCGGCGCCGTCCGGACCGGCCCCCTCGGTGGCCGCCGCGAGCGTGCCGGTCGGCGGCTCGGCCCAGGTCAAGGACCCGGCCACCGGGGACGCCGTCTACATCGTGCAGCCCAAGGCGGGCCAGTACTGCGGCCTGTCCGCGGTGTGCACCCACTCCGGCTGCGCGGTCGACGCCCCGAAGAACGGCCAGCTGTACTGCCCCTGCCACGGCTCCCGGTTCGACGCCGCCACCGGCGCGGTGGTCAACGGGCCGGCGGTCAAGCCGCTGCCGAAGTACACCGTCACCCAGGCCGGCGACAAGCTGAACCTCGGGCCGCTGCAGAGCTGAGCCTGATCGGGCGGGTTCAGTCCCGGCGGTCGGTGCGGCCGCGCCGGGTGACCGCCGCGACCGCGCCGGCCAGGCCGCCGAGGCCGAGCACGATGAAGGTGACCGGGATGACGATCCGGCCGTTCACCGCCTGGTCGTTGAGCGCCGCGACCAGGTAGACCACCGCGATCGTGCTGAACAGCGCCCCCGCGATCAGCGAGAACAGGTCGAGCCGGTGCTTCCTCACTGCTGGACCACCTTGATGTTGCCGATCCCGACCGCGAGTTCGAGATCGAATGTGCCCTTGGACGGATGGCCGCTGCCCGGTGGCAGCAGGTAGGTGTGGCGGCCGGTGCCGTCGTTGCGGTCACCGGGGGCGGAGACGTCGCCGAGGCCCACCCGGGCCACCAGGTTCACCGTCACGTCCGGCGGCAGGATGACGGTCAGCTCGCCGGCGCCGAGTTCGACCTTGCTGGTGAGGGTGGTCCCGGCCGGGTCGAGCCCGCTCAGGTCCAGCCGGAGCTGGCCGGCCCCCAGGGAGTACCGGGGCTGGAGGTCGGCCGAGGCGACGACGGTGAAGTCGCGTTGGCCGACGGCGTTGCGCATGGAGTCCGGGGAGTGTCCGACGAAGACCAGCGCCAGGGTGAGCATCAGGCCCGTCACCGCGAGCTTGCGGGCCCGGCCGAACTTCGAGCCGATCAGCAGCGTCAGGCCGATCACCAGCAGCGCGGTGGCCAGCACGGTCGCACTCAGCACGGTGACGCTGGTGTGGCCGGCCGAGACGGACCAGACCGCGGCACCCGCGCCGATCGCCAGCAGCAGGCCGAAGAAGCCGAGCGCGGACCGCTCCCGGGGGTGCCGGGCGGTGGCGGGCCGGGGCCGGTAGGCCGGGCCGTCCTTGCGCAGCGGGTCGCCCGCGGGCAGGTCGACGCGCTGCCACCAGGGCTGGGCCGGGCCGCCCGCCGGCGGCACCGGGGTGCCGAACGGCGGGGTGGGGCCGGCGCCGTACGGGTTGCGCTCGGGGTGGCGCGGGTCCCACAGGTAGCCGGTCGGGCCGGGGGCCGGGGAGTCGGCGGGCACCGTTCCGGCGGCGCGCTCGGCCGCGTGCCGGGCGCGGGCGGCCTCGTCGTCCTCCGCCCCGGACCACGGGGACGGGCCGTACTGCTCCCCGTCGGGGTGGTGGCGGTCGTACGGGCCGCCGGGGCGGCGTCGGCGCGCCCGGCCACGGCGGCGGTCCGGGTCGTAGCGCACCGCCAGGAAGACCAGTCCGGCGAGCAGCAGCAGCGGGAACAGCTGGTCGTCCTGGCCCATCGAGGAGAAGAACACCCCGGTACCGATCACAGCCAGCAGCACCGCGCCGACCGACTGGCCGTCCACCCGGCCGGTGAGCACCCGCTGGAGTTCGGTGCGCCCGTGCCGGGTGCCGCCCCGGCCGTCCGGCACCGGCTCGGTGGGGACGATCAGCCAGGCCAGGCCGTACAGGAACAGCCCGAGGCCGCCGGAGAGGCAGAGCACCACGGTGACCACCCGGAAGACCACCGGGTCGATGTCCAGGTGCCGCCCGAGGCCGCCGCAGACGCCGGCCACCACGCGGTGGTGCTCGGTCCTGGTCAGCGGGGGGCGTTCCGGTTCCGGCGGGGCGGCGGGCCCGGTCTCCTGGATGCGGTGGTCGTCGGTCATGGGCACCATCCTCCCGGCTGCCCCGGCCCGGCCCAACCGGTGCGAGCCCTGCCCGGACCCTGACTTGTCCCTGAGAAGGGGTCAGGGACACACCCTGATGCGTCCGCGTGCGCGGGCGTGGAACCATCGGTGGCGTGGCAGCACCCGGTTCCGACCCCCGACCCCTCGCCCCCGACGCCGTGCCGGCGGGCGGCACCGACCCGACCGCGCCCGACGGCGGACGGCCGCCGTACCGCCGGCTCTACCGCAGCCCGCAGGGGCGGATGCTCGGCGGCGTCGCGCAGGGGCTCGCGGTGCACCTCGGGCTCCCGGTGCGGTGGGTGCGGCTCGCGTTCGTGCTGCTGTTCTTCGCGCAGGGGATCGGCACCCTGCTGTACGCGGCGTTCTGGTTCGTGGTGCCGATCGGCATCGGCGAGCCCGCGCAGCGCGGCGCCGCCCACTGGGTGTACGTCAACGGCGCCTTCGTCCCGACCGGGTCGGGGCAGCAGCCGGGCGGCGCGCTGAGCAAGGGCCGCGGCGGCTGGCTCGGCCGGCTGCGCGAACTGCTCCAGCACGCCCTCCAGGGCGAGCCGGCCGCGGCCCCCGCGGAGGGGGAGGACAGCGCGGCCGGCAAGACCGGGCAGGGCGGCCTCGGCCAGCTCGCCGCCCTGGTGATGATGGTGATCGGCATCACCGCCCTGCTCAACGCGCTCGGCCTGCAGACCGCCAAGCCGTACACCTGGCCGCTGCTGGCGATCGGCGTCGGCGTCGCGCTGGTCTGGCGGCAGGCCGACGACTCGCGCTGGCAGCGCTGGTTCGGCCTGGAGGAGGGCGACAAGCGGCGCGGCGCCTACACCCGGGTCGGGACCGGCGTGCTGCTCGTGGTGGCCGGCACCATCGCCTTCCTCGCCATGCAGGGCAGCGGCTCGACGCTCGGCTCGGTGGTCGAGGCCTCGCTCGCGGTGCTCGCCGGGGTGCTGGTGCTGCTCGGCCCGTACGGGCTGCGCCTGTGGCAGGACCTCGGTGCCGAGCGCACCGCCCGCATCCGCGCCCAGGAGCGGGCCGAGATCGCCGCGCACGTCCACGACTCGGTGCTGCACACCCTGACCCTGATCCAGCGCCGGGCCGAGGACCCCAAGGAGGTGCTGCGGCTGGCCCGTGCCCAGGAACGCGAGCTGCGGCTGTGGCTGTACCGCCCGGAGGCCGCCGCCGAGGCCGCTCCCGACACCATGGCGGAGAGCCTGCGCGCCGTCGTCGCCGAGGTCGAGGACCGGCACGGCGTCCCGGTCGAGGTCGTGATCGTCGGCGACTGCCCGATGGACGACCGGATCGCGGCCCAGATGCAGGCCGCGAGGGAGGCGACCGTCAACGCGGCCAAGTACGGTGGCGGGGGACCGGTCCAGGTCTACGCCGAGGTGGAGGGGAAGACGGTGTCGGTGTTCGTCCGCGACCACGGTCCCGGCTTCGACCCCGACACGGTGCCCGAGGACCGGATGGGCGTACGGGAGTCGATCATCGGCCGCATGAAGCGCAACGGCGGCACCGCACGGGTGCGGCCCGCGCCGGACGGCGGGACCGAGGTCGAGCTGGAGATGGAGAGAACGAATGACTGAGGCAGCGCCGGAGCGCACCGCGAGAGTCGTCCTGGTGGACGACCACCGGATGTTCCGCACCGGGGTCCGGGCCGAGATCGGCCGCACCGAGGCGACCGGCATCGACGTGGTCGGCGAGGCCGACGACGTCGAGTCGGCGGTGCGGGTCGTCGCCGAGACCCGGCCGGACGTGGTGCTGCTCGACGTCCACCTGCCCGGCGGCGGCGGTGTCGAGGTGCTGCGCCGCTCGGCCGGGCTGATGGGCGAGCAGGGCGGGGTCAAGTTCCTCGCCCTGTCGGTGTCGGACGCCGCCGACGACGTGATCGGCGTCATCCGCGGCGGCGCGCGCGGCTACGTCACCAAGACCATCACCGGCACCGACCTGGTCAACGCGATCTTCCGGATCGCCGACGGCGACGCGGTGTTCTCGCCCCGGCTGGCCGGCTTCGTCCTGGACGCCTTCGCCGCCACCGACACCCCGCCGGTCGACGAGGACCTGGACCGCCTCACCCAGCGCGAGCGCGAGGTGCTCCGCCTGATCGCGCGCGGCTACGCGTACAAGGAGATCGCCAAGCAGCTCTTCATCTCGGTGAAGACGGTCGAGAGCCACGTCTCCGCCGTCCTGCGCAAGCTCCAGCTGAGCAACCGGCACGAACTGACCCGCTGGGCCACCGCCCGCCGGCTGGTCTGAGCCCTGGCCCGGCGGCCGAGCCCATGTGCTGCTGAGCCCCGGTCGCGTGCCCGCCCGGTCCGGCTTTCTCCGGGCCGGGCGGGCTTGTCGGTGGGTGGCCATAGACTCGGAGTGCCATGAGTAGCCTCTTTGACGACCTCCCGCTCCCCGGTTTCGAGGCACCCGCCGCCGGGTCGAAGCAGCCCGCCGTGCCCCTCGACGAGGAGCCCCCGCCGTACGAGGACGACGCCCCGTACGAGGCCTACGAGGAGGCCATCCCGGAGGGGCTGTTCCAGACCGACCACGCCGCCGAGACCGCGCGGGACGCCTGGTACCGCAACGGCGCCGCCCGCACGGTGGTGGATCCGGCACAGCTGCTGGAGGGCATGAACGACCCGCAGCGCGAGGCGGTGCTGCACGCGGGCTCGCCGCTGCTCATCGTGGCCGGCGCCGGCTCCGGCAAGACCCGGGTGCTGACCCACCGGATCGCCCACCTGCTGGGCGCCCGCGGCGTGCAGCCGGGCGAGATCCTGGCGATCACCTTCACCAACAAGGCCGCCGGCGAGATGCGCGAGCGCGTCGAGGCGCTGGTCGGCCCGCGGGCCCGGGCGATGTGGGTGTCCACCTTCCACAGCGCGTGCGTGCGGATCCTGCGCCGCGAGTCCAAGGTGCTGGGCTTCACCTCCAGCTTCTCGATCTACGACTCGGCCGACTCGCAGCGGCTGATGTCGCTGGTCTGCCGCGACCTCGACCTGGACCCGAAGCAGTTCCCGCCGAAGTCCTTCACCGCGAAGATCAGCAACCTGAAGAACGAGCTGATCGACGAGGAGACCTTCGCCGACCAGGCCGCCAACCCGATGGAGAAGAAGCTCTCCGAGGCGTACACGCTCTACCAGCGGCGCCTGCGCGAGGCCAACGCGCTGGACTTCGACGACATCATCATGACGACGGTGAACCTGCTCCAGGCCTTCCCCGACGTCGCGGAGCACTACCGGCGCCGGTTCCGGCACATCCTGGTCGACGAGTACCAGGACACCAACCACGCCCAGTACATGCTCGTCCGCGAGCTGAGCGGCGGATCCGTCGCGGCCGCGCCGAAGCGCACCGTGGACGGGGAGTTCGTGAACCCGGCCGCCGGGCGCCTGTCCGAGGTGCCGCCGGCCGAGCTGTGCGTCGTCGGTGACGCGGACCAGTCGATCTACGCCTTCCGCGGCGCGACGATCCGCAACATCCTCCAGTTCGAGGAGGACTACCCGAACGCGACCACGATCCTGCTGGAGCAGAACTACCGCTCCACGCAGACCATCCTGAGCGCCGCCAACGCCGTCATCGAGCGCAACGCCAACCGGCGCGAGAAGAAGCTCTGGACGGCCGGCGAGCACGGCGAGAAGGTCGTCGGCTACGTCGCGGACGACGAGCACGGCGAGGCCCAGTTCATCGCCGACGAGATCGACCGGCTCACCGACGCGGGCGACGCCAAGCCCGGTGACGTCGCGATCTTCTACCGGACGAACGCCCAGTCCCGCGTGTTCGAGGAGGTGTTCATCCGGGTCGGCCTGCCGTACAAGGTGGTCGGCGGGGTGCGCTTCTACGAGCGCAAGGAGGTCCGGGACGTCCTGGCGTACCTGCGGGTGCTCTCCAACCCGGAGGACACCGTGCCGCTGCGCCGGATCCTCAACGTGCCCAAGCGCGGCATCGGCGAACGGGCCGAGGCGATGGTCGACGCGCTGGCCGCACGGGAGCGGATCTCCTTCGCCCAGGCGCTGCTGCGGGTCGACGAGGCGTACGGGATGGCCGCGCGCTCGGCCAACGCGGTGAAGAAGTTCAACGTCCTGATGGCCGGGCTGCGGCAGGTCGTCGAGTCGGGCGCGGGCCCGGCCGCGGTGCTGGAGGCCGTCCTGGAGGAGACCGGCTACCTGGCCGAACTCCAGGCCTCCGCCGACCCGCAGGACGAGACCCGGGTGGAGAACCTCCAGGAACTCGCCTCCGTCGCCCTGGAGTACGAGCAGGACCCGGGCGAGCGGCCCGACGCCGACGAGGAGGGCACCCCGCCGGTCGGCTCGCTGCCCGACTTCCTGGAACGGGTCGCGCTCGTCGCCGACTCCGACCAGATCCCGGACGACGAGGAGGGCCGGGGCGTCATCACGATGATGACCCTGCACACCGCCAAGGGCCTGGAGTTCCCGGTGGTCTTCCTGACCGGCATGGAGGACGGGATCTTCCCGCACATGCGGGCGCTCAACCAGGTCAAGGAGCTGGAGGAGGAGCGGCGGCTCGCCTACGTGGGGCTCACCCGGGCGCGGCAGCGGCTCTACCTGACCCGCTCGGTGCTGCGCAGCGCCTGGGGGCAGCCCGCGTACAACCCGGCCTCGCGGTTCCTGGAGGAGATCCCGGAGGACCTGGTGGAGTGGAAGCGGAGGGGGGCGGCGCAGGCGCCGGCCGCGCGCGGCTTCTCCTCGGGGTCGTCCTGGGGCAAGTCCTCGTCGGGGGGTGGCGGTTCGCGCTCCTCGTCGGGTTCTTCGGGCTCGTCGGCCTCGTCGAAGCCGAAGGCGGGCTGGGGGCAGTCGGCGCGACGCGGCGGCCAGGCCGTCGAACGGGACGCCGTCTCGCTCGCGGTCGGGGACCGGGTCACCCACGACACCTTCGGGCTGGGCACGGTGGTGGGCGTCACCGGCGTCGGCGACCGGGCGCAGGCCACGGTCGACTTCGGCTCGGAGGGCCGCAAGCAACTGCTGCTGCGCTACGCGCCGGTGGAGAAGCTCTAGAGCGTTTCCTAGGCCGGACAGGGCCTCAGCGGGGGTCGAGCCCGTTCGAGAGGAACCACGGCAGCGGGTCGACCGGCCCGCTGCCGGCCGGGCGGATCTCGAAGTGCAGGTGCGGCCCGGTGCTGTTGCCACTGCTGCCGACGAAGGCGATGACGTCGCCCTGCTTCACCGGCCCCTTGCGGACCTTGTACGCCCGCAGGTGGCAGTACCAGGCCTCGGTGCCGTCGGGCATCTTCAGCACCGTCATGTAGCCGTACGACGGGTTCCACTGGGTGCGGATCGTGCCGTCGGTGACGGCCATCACCTCGGAACCGCCGTCCACCGGGAAGTCGATGCCGGTGTGGCGGTTGGCCCAGTGGGTGCCGGCCTCGCCGAACAGCTCGCCGAGGCCGTGCCGGGCGACCGGCATGACCACCTTGGGCTTGACGGGCTCGGCGCTCGGCTGCGCGCCCGGGGTGCCCTGGGCGTCGGCGGGCTGGGCGCCGGCCAGCGGCTGGCGGGCGTCGCCGCGGGAGGCCTGGGCCGGGTCGCCGGCCGCGACCGCCTGCCGGGCGGCCGTCTTGGCGGCCTCGGCGCCGCCGTCGGCCGGGTTGTCCGGGCTGTTCGGGCTGTTCGGGTTGCCCTGGGCGTCGACCGCCGTCCGTGCCGTCCGGCCGGCCGCCTGGGCGTGCTGATCGGCCTCGCCCCGCACGGTGACGGCCGCCGCGGCGGCGACCCCGAGCGCGGCCACCGACGGCAGCGCGACCCGCAGCAGCGCGGTTCTGGTGGCGGCCTTGGCGGCGCCGCGGCGCTGGGTGCGGGACTCCTCGCGGGCGGCGAGGCGCAGCTCCGCACGGGTCGGGCGGGCGGCTGCGTCGGGAGCCATCGGGGGCTGCCTCCTCGGTGGGCCTGGGGCGCGTCGTCGGGCAGGGGAGCGGCGGGGAAAGCGGCAGGGAAAAGCGGTACGGGGGAAGCGGGGAGAAATCAGCCGAGACTGTAGCCGCAAGGCCGACGCCCCGGAAAAACCTCCGGTTGTCAAGAGGTCGGCCGAGGGTCTGTGCGGTGGACGGGTGGACGGGCATACCCACTGGTAGCAAGGCCGGGGGCTGTGACTTTGCCCTCCTCTTGGGAGGTGGCGCGGCCAACCGGGCCGGGTGGCGCTAACCTCCCCTCAGGTTGGTTATTGGCCGTTAACCGCACCCGTGGCCCGCGAGGTCCGGTCGGATGGTGGACGACGAGGTCCAGGAGGCAGTCATGAGTGTGTCGGGGCCGATCCGTGTGGTGGTCGCCAAGCCGGGGCTCGACGGTCACGACCGTGGCGCCAAGGTCATTGCGCGTGCCCTGCGCGACGCCGGTATGGAGGTCATCTACACCGGGCTGCACCAGACGCCCGAGCAGGTCGTCGACACCGCGATCCAGGAGGACGCGGACGGCATCGGGCTGTCGATCCTCTCCGGTGCCCACATGACGCTGTGCGCACGGGTGTTGGAGCTGTTGAAGGAGCGCGACGCGGCGGACATCAAGGTCTTCTGCGGCGGGATCATCCCGGACGACGACATCGCCGAGCTCAAGGCGATGGGCGTCGCGGACATCTTCACCCCGGGCACGTCCACCCGGGACGTCGTGGCCTGGGTCGCGGCCAACCTGCGGGCGGCCGGCTGAGGTTGACGGTGCGGGACGGCCCCAGGCTTCGGCGGGGCCGGCCCGTTCCGTCGTTCCGTCGCTTCGGGAACGGGCGTCAGGCGTCGAGTTCGGCGAGCATCGCGGCCCGGAAGCGCAGCGTTCCGGCCAGCCGGGCGAAGGTCTCCGACCAGGCGGAGTCGGGCGCGGCCCCGGCGGCCAGCTCCTCCACGGCGGCCGCCGTCTCCGGGGCGAGCGCGCGTTCCGTCATCCCGAGTACCCCGCTGTGGCTCCACGGGTACGCGCCGGAGCCGGCGGCGCGGGCCAGGGCCGTCACCACGGCGGTGGACAGCGGCGGCGTCCACGGCGTGCCGCAGGCGCCGAGCAGTTGGAAGGCCTCGCCCAGGCCGTGCACCTCGATGAACGCGGCCGTCCAGGCGGCCCGCTCCTCGGGTGGGAGGACGGCGAGCAGCTTGGCGGGGGCGCCGGTGACGCGGGGGGCGCGGGCCCGTCCGGCGCCGCGGGCGGGCGGTGCGGGCGCCGGGCCGAGCAGCGCCCGGGCCCAGTCGGCGTCGTGCTGGCGGACGGCGGCGCGCGCCCAGGCCTCGCGCAGGTCGTCGGCCCAGCTGCTGCTGGTCTCGTCGATGCTGTCGCCGACCCGCAGGGCGAGCAGCTGTTCCGGTGTCAGGCCGGTGCTCTCGGGCCAGAGCCGCAGCGGCGCGGCGGCGATCACCTCGCCGAACCACCAGGCCCGTTCGCCGCGTCCGGTGGGGGATTTGGGCGGTATGCCGTCGCGCTGCATGGCCGCGTCGCACTCGGCGGGCGGGGTGACCAGCAGGTGCGTCCCGGCCGCGGCGAGGCGGACGGCGGCCCTCGCCCGCTCGGCCATCCGCCGGGCGAGGGCCGAGCCGGGCAGGGTGGAGAGCAGTTCGGCGGCGGTGGCGCGGACGTTCTTGCTGCGGTCGCTGAGGGCGGCCTCCAGGAAGGGTTCGTCGGCGGCGGAGAGGCCGTCCTGGAGGGCGTCCAGGAAGAGCAGGCGGTCCTCGGCGCGCTCGGTGGACCAGGTGCCGCTCAGCAGCTCCAGGCCGGCGGCCGGATCGCGGCGGCGCAGCAGGGTGAGGTGGGTGACCCGCTCGGCGAACAGGCCCTCGTGCCACAACTGGTGGTCGACGGGCCCGCCGGGCTGCTCGGCCGGGTCGGGGGCGGCTGTGCGCAGCACGAAGCGCCAGTCGGGGTTCTGCTCGGCCAGCCAGCGGCCCAGCGGTCCGGCCAGCGCGACGGCGTCGGAGCGCAGTTCGCTGCGGGCGCGGGCGGCGTCGAGCAGGCCGGGTATCAGTGCGCCGGGCGGGCGCAGACCCCGGGCGCGGGCGGTGGCGAGCCACTGCGGGAGCAGTTCGGCGAGGTTGGCCAGGGTGGCGCCGCCGCTGCCGCCGGACCGGCCGGCCAGCAGGACGGC
>NZ_JBHWIJ010000126.1:0-22798 GCF_042732255.1 Kitasatospora sp. NPDC059803
ACCCCCCGCGCGGGGCCCCCCCCGCGGCGCCCCGGCCCGCCGCGCGGGGGGGGGGCGCCGGGCCCCTTTTGGCTGCTCCGGCCCGGTGAGCCCGGGCTTTTGTACTGCTCCGGCCCGGTGCGGGATTCGGCGGGTGGTCTTGGCACGATGGATGGCATGTGACATATTACTGACGTGCTCAAGACGCAGAGACCTCCCCTGGATGTCGTCGTGGTCGGCGCCGGCGTGGTCGGCGCCGCCTGCGCCTACTACGCGGCCCGCGCCGGGCTCACCGTCGCCGTCGTCGACCGCGGACCGGTGGCCGGCGGCACCACCGGCGCCGGCGAGGGCAACCTGCTGGTCTCCGACAAGGAGCCCGGGCCCGAACTCGACCTCGCCCTGCTCAGCACCCGGCTCTGGCACGACCTCGCCGAACACCTCGGCGCGGCCGTCGAGTACGAGCCCAAGGGCGGCGTGGTGATCGCCTCCACCCCGGCCGGGCAGGACGCCCTGCGGGCCTTCGCCGTCGGCCAGGCCGCCGCCGGCGTCACCGCCGAGGAGATCCCCGCCGAGCGGCTGCACGAGCTGGAGCCGCACCTCGCCCCCGGCCTCGCCGGCGGCTTCCACTACCCGCAGGACGCCCAGGTCCAGCCCGCCCTCGCCGCCGCCCACCTGCTGCGCGAGGCCCGCCGGATGGGCGCCGAACTGATCACCGGCGAGACCGTGACCGCCGTGCACCGGGGGCCGGACGGCGCCGTGCGCGGAGTACGCACCGACCGCCGCCGCCTCGACGCCCCCGCCGTCGTCAACGCGACCGGCACCTGGGGCGGCGAACTGGCCCGGTTGGCCGGGGTACACCTGCCGGTGATGCCCCGCCGTGGCTTCGTCCTGGTCACCGAGCCGCTGCCGCGGATCGTCCGGCACAAGGTCTACGCCGCCGACTACGTCGCCGACGTCGCCAGCGGCTCGGCCGGGCTGCAGACCTCCGCCGTGGTCGAGGGCACCCCCGGCGGGCCCGTGCTGATCGGCGCCAGCCGCGAACGGGTCGGCTTCGACCGCACCCTCTCCCAGGAGGTGCTGCGGCGGCTCGCCGCCCAGGCCGCGGCGCTCTTCCCGGTGCTCGCGGACGTCACCGTGATGCGCACCTACCGGGGCTTCCGCCCGTACCTGCCGGACCACCTGCCGGCCATCGGCGAGGACCCCAGGGCGCCCGGGCTCTACCACGCCTGCGGGCACGAGGGCGCCGGCATCGGGCTGGCCCCGGCGACCGGCCTGCTGATCAGCGAGCAGCTGACCGGCAAGCAGCCGGAACTGGACCTCGCGCCGTTCCGCCCGGACCGCTTCCCGGCGGACGCCGGGGCCTGAGCCCGGGACTGCTGCCTGCCTGCCGACTGCCTCGCTCTGTCGATCGCCCTCGTTCGTCGACCAACCCCGGAACGGAGAAGCCGCCGATGCGCCGCACCCCCGCCGACCTGGTCCGGGCCGAACCCGGCCCCGCCCACCACATCGAGTTCGACGGCCGACCCGTCCCGGCCCTGCCCGGACAGTCGATCGCCGCCGCGCTCTGGGCCGACGGCGTGCTCGCCTGGCGCACCACCCGGGTCGGCGGCCGGCCGCGCGGGGTGTTCTGCGGCATCGGCGCCTGCTTCGACTGCCTGGCCACCGTCGACGGCCGCCCCAACCAGCGCACCTGCCTGCTCCCCGCCGAACCCGGCACCACCGTCACCACCCAGGAGGGCAACGGCCGTGCCGACCTCGCCGTCTGACCGGACCGCCGTCGAAGCGGCCCGACGCCCCGACCTCGCGGTGATCGGCGCCGGCCCGGCCGGGCTCGCGGCCGTCGTGACCGCCGCCGACCTCGGGCTGCGCTGCGTCCTGCTGGACGCCGGCCGCAGCACCGGCGGGCAGTACTACCGGCACCCCGCGCCCGGCCTCGGCGCCGCCCGCCCGGACCGGCTCCACCACGGCTGGTCCGTCTACACCGGACTGGCCGACCGGCTCGCCGCGCACGAGCGGGCCGGGCGGGTCCGCTTCCTCGGCGGCCACCAGGTGTGGGCGCTGGAGCGGACCGGCGACGGCTTCGCCGTGCACGTCACGCGGGGACCGGAGGCCACCGACCGGGCCACCGTCCCGGCCGCGTCCGTGCTGCTCGCCACCGGTGCGTACGAGCGCCAGCTGCCGTTCCCCGGCTGGACCCTGCCCGGGGTGGTCACCGCGGGCGGCGCACAGGCGATGCTCAAGGCCGGGCTGGTGCTGCCCGGACGGCGGATCGTGGTGGCCGGCAGCGGGCCGCTGCTGCTCGCGGCGGCGTCCTCGCTGGTCACCGCCGGGGCCGAGGTGCCCGCGGTCGTCGAGGCCACCGACTACCTCGGCTACGCCCGGCGCCCCGGCGCCTTGGCGGCCGTCCCCGCCAAGCTCGTCGAGGGCGCCGGCCACGGGAGCACGCTGCTGCGGCACGGCGTGCGGCTGCGCCCGCGCAGTGCCGTCGTCGAGGCGCACGGGACCGAGCGGGTCACCGCCGTCACGGTGGCCCGGCTGGACGCCGACTGGCGGCCGGTGCCCGGCACCGAACGCCGGATCGCCTGCGACGCCGTCGCCGTGGGCCACGGGCTGCTGCCGCAGATCGACCTGGCCACCGAACTGGGCGCGGCCACCAGGACCGCCCCGGACGGCGCGGCCGGGCTCCAGGTCGACGCCCGGCTGCGCACCACCGTGCCCGGCCTCTGGTCGGCGGGGGAGACCAACGGCGTCGGCGGCGCGGACCTCGCGATCGTGGAGGGCGAACTGGCCGCGCACGCCGTGGCCGACCGGCTGCCGAAGCCCGCACTGCTGCGCCGCCGGGCCCGGCTGCGGAACTTCGCCGACCTGATGGCCGCGGCCCACCGGCCCGGCCCCGGCTGGACCGGCTGGCTGCGCCCGGACACCGACGTCTGCCGGTGCGAGGAGGTGCCGGTCTCGGCGATCCGGGAGGCCGTGGACGAGCTGGGCGCGGGCGATCCGCGCACCGTCAAGCTGCTCACCCGGGCCGGGATGGGCTGGTGCCAGGGCCGGATGTGCGGTCCGGCCGTGGCCTGCCTGGCCGGCTCGGGTGAGCCGGGGCCGGACCGGCGGCCGCTGGCCTGCCCGGTGCCGCTGTCGCAGCTGGCGGCCGGGCCAGCCGGGCCGTCCGGGTCGTTCGGGTCGTCCGGGTCGTTCGGCGAGGCCGGCGACACGCCTTAGGGCATGTTGCGGGCCGGGGACTCTTGTCTCCGGCCCATCTCCTCTAATAAAATGTCACACCTCACCAAGGAGCTCATCGTGTCCAACACCCCACACGACACCGCCCGGCCCTGGCGCGGCATCATGGTCGCCACCACGATCCCGCTGCGCCCGGACCTCTCCGTCGACTACGACGCGTACGCCGAGCACGTCCGCTGGCTGATCGAGTCCGGCTGCGACGGCGTCGTCCCCAACGGCTCGCTGGGCGAGTACCAGACGCTCACCGCCGAGGAGCGCGCCCGCGTCGTCGAGGTGGCCGTCGAGGCGGCCGGCGACGGCTCCCGGGTGATGCCCGGCGTGGCCGCCTACGGCAGCGCCGAGTCCCGCCGCTGGGCCGAGCAGGCCGCCGAGGCCGGCGCCGGCTCCGTGCTCCTGCTGCCGCCGAACGCCTTCCGGGCCGACCACGCGTCCGTCCGGGCGCACTACGCCGAGGTCGCCAAGGCCGGACTGCCCGTCGTCGCGTACAACAACCCGATCGACACCAAGGTCGACCTCGTCCCCGCGCTGCTCGCCCAACTGCACGGCGAGGGCTCGATCGTCGCGGTCAAGGAGTTCAGCGGCGACGTCCGCCGGGCCTACGAGATCGCCGAGCTGGCCCCCGGGCTGGACCTGCTGATCGGCGCCGACGACGTGCTGCTGGAGCTGGCGCTGGCCGGCGCGGTCGGCTGGATCGCCGGCTACCCGAACGCCCTGCCGGAGGCCAGCGTCGCGCTGTACAGGGCCGCCGTGGCGCACGAGCTGGACACCGCGCTGCCGCTGTACAAGTCGCTGCACTCGCTGCTGCGCTGGGACTCCAAGACCGAGTTCGTCCAGGCCATCAAGCTGTCCATGGACATCGCCGGGCGCCCCGGCGGCCCCGTCCGCCCGCCGCGCCAGCCGCTGACCCCGGACATCGAGGCGGCCGTCCGCGCGGCCACCGAGAAGGCGCTGGCCGAGGGCCTGGCCTAACCGGGAGACCTCGTCACCAGGGCCGGCTGAGGGGGCAGCCGGCCCGGCCCCACCCACCCGATCCGGCGTACGGTCACCACCTCCGTACGCCCACTCCGACGGGAGTCGTCAGAGCCATGCGCAGCCGTCACGTGTTCCACGCCGTCGACTCGCACACCGAGGGCATGCCGACCCGGGTCATCACCGGCGGCTTCGGCGTCATCCCCGGCGCCACCATGGCCGAGCGCCGGGTGCACTTCCAGCAGCACCTGGACCACTTCCGCACCCTGCTGATGTACGAGCCGCGCGGCCACGCCGCGATGAGCGGCGCCATCCTTCAGCCGCCGACCCGGCCCGACGCCGACTTCGGCGTGCTCTACATCGAGGTCTCCGGCCTGCTGCCGATGTGCGGCCACGGCACCATCGGCGTCGCCACCGTGCTGGTCGAGACCGGCATGGTGCCGGTGGTCGAGCCGGTCACCACGGTGCGGCTGGACACGCCCGCCGGACTGGTGATCGCCGAGGTGCGGGTCGAGGACGGCGCCGCCACCGCGGTGACCATCCGCAACGTGCCGTCCTACTCGGCCGCGCTGGACGCCAAGATCGAGGTGCCCGGGTACGGCACGATCGGCTACGACCTGGCGTACGGCGGCAACTTCTACGCCATCCTGCCGCTCGCCGAGTTCGGGCTGCCCTTCGAGCGCGAGCGCAAGCAGGACATCCTGGAGGCCGGACTGGCCCTGATGGCCGCCATCAACGCGAGCCCCGACCGCCCGGTGCACCCGGAGGACCCGTCCATCCACGGCTGCCACCACGTCCAGCTGCTCGCCCCCGGCTCCACCGCCGAACACTCCCGGCACGCGATGGCCATCCACCCCGGCTGGTTCGACCGCTCGCCCTGCGGCACTGGCACCTCGGCCCGGATGGCACAGCTGCACGCGCGCGGCGAACTGCCGCTGGGGCGCGACTTCCGCAACGACTCCTTCATCGGGACGACCTTCATCGGGCGCCTGGTCGAGGAGACCGAGGTGGCCGGGCGGCCCGCCGTGGTGCCCACCGTCACCGGGCGGGCCTGGGTCACCGGCACCGCCCAGTACTTCCTCGACCCGCGTGACCCGTTCCCGGCCGGGTTCCTGCTGTAGAGCTGTCTGAAGCGGTTTGAAGCTGTTTGAAGCCGTTTGAAAGAGGAGCCGGCCTCGGGGGAGGGGCCCGCTCAGACGTCCGCTGAACCACCTTCGAAGGGCTGCTGGTCGTGACCATCACCTCGTACAACCCCGCCGACCCCGCGGACCTCGTCGTCGCCGTCGAGGAACCCGGCGCCGAAGCCGTCCGGGCCGCCGTCGCCCGGGCCCGGGCCGCCCAGCCCGGCTGGCTCGCGGCCGGCGCGGGCGCCCGGTCCGCGGCGCTCGGCCGGATCGCCGAAGCGGTCGAGGCGCACGCGGACGAACTGGCCGGGCTGATCGTGCGCGAGGTCGGCAAGCCGCTCGCCGAGGCACGCGGCGAAGTCGCCCGCACCGCGGCGATCTGGCGCTACTACGCGCAGGCGCCGTTCGCGCCGTCCGGGGCGGTGCACGAGACCGCCGCCGGGCCCGGGCTGCTGCTCACCCGGCGCCGCCCGTACGGCGTCGCCGGGCTGATCGCGCCGTGGAACTTCCCGCTGGCAATCCCCACCTGGAAGGCCGCGCCGGCGCTGGCGGTCGGCAACACCGCGGTGCTCAAGCCGGCGCCCGAGGCGACCGCCTGCGCGCTGCGGCTGGCCGAACTGGCCGCCGGGGCCGGGCTGCCGGAGGACGTGTTCACCGTGCTGCCGGGCGGCGCCGAGGAGGGCGCGGCGCTGGTCGACACGGCCGACGTGGTCTCCTTCACCGGCTCGACCGGCGTCGGCCGGGCCGTGGTGCGGGCCGCCACCGAGCGCGGCGTCCCGGTGCAGGCCGAACTCGGCGGGCTGAACGCCGCGCTGGTGCTGCCGGACGCCGACCTCGCGCAGGCCGCCGCCCACCTCGCCGCCGCCATCGCCGGGTACGCGGGGCAGAAGTGCACCGCCACCAGCCGGGTGATCGCGGTCGGCGCCGCGTACGAGCCGCTGCGCGACGCCCTGGTCAAGGCGCTGGAACTGGTCGACGACACGGCCTGCGGGCCGGTCATCAACGCCGCCGCCCGGGACCGGCTGACGGCCGCCGTCGACTCGGCCGTCGCCGCCGGGGCCACCCTGCTCACCGGCGGCCGGGCACCCGAGCGGGACGGCTGGTACCTCGAACCGGCCCTGCTCACCGACGTGCCGGCCGAACACCCGCTGGCCCGCGAGGAGTTCTTCGGCCCGATCGCGCTGCTGCACGCCGCCGCCGACCTCGACGAGGCGATCGCGCTCGCCAACGACACCCCGCACAGCCTCTCCACCTCCGTGCACACCCGCAGCCTGGACGTGGCGCTCGCCGCCGCCGACCGGCTGGACGCGGGCATGATCCGGGTCAACGCGCCGTCCAGCGGCGTCGACTTCCACCTGCCGTTCGGCGGCGCCAAGGGCGCCGCCCACGGCGAGCGCGAACAGGGCCAGGCGGCACTGGACTTCTACACCGTCAGCCGCACGGTCAGCCTGCTGCCGGGCGGGGGCGCCTGATGCTCGTCCGCACCGTCGACTACCACGCGGCCGGTGAGCCGTTCCGGATCGTGCTGGACGGCGTGCCCGCGATCCCCGGCGACAGCGTCGCCGAACGGCGGGCCATCGCACTCGGCGCCGGCGGCAGCGCGACCGCGCCCCGGCCGAGCGCGCTGGACGACGCCCGGCAGCTGCTCAGCCGCGAACCGCGCGGCCACGCCGGGATGTACGGCGGGTTCCTGGTGCCGCCGGACGACGACGAGGCGCACTTCGGGGTGCTGTTCTGGCACAAGGACGGCTACTCGACGGCCTGCGGGCACGGCACCATCGCGCTCGGCGCCTGGGCGGTGGACTCCGGGCGGGTCGCGGCCCCCGCCGACGGCGTGGCCCGGGTGCGGATCGACGTGCCGTCCGGCCGGGTCACCGCGCTGGTGCACCGGGCCGGCGGGCGGACCACCGGCGTCACCTTCCGCAACGTGCCCACCCGGGTCGCCGCCCTGAAGTTGCCGCTGGCCACTTCGCGGGGCACCGTGGAGGTCGCGGTGGCGCACGCGGGTGCCTGCTACGCCTCGGTGCCGGCGGCCGCCCTCGGCCTCGCGGTCGAGCCCGCGCAGCTGCCCGAACTCACCGCCGCCGGGCGGGAGATCAGGGAGCTGCTGGCCGGCGCGGCGGCGGTGGCGCACCCGAGCGACCCGCTGCTGTCGGGCGTGTACGGGGTCATCCTGTTCGACGAACTCGTCTCGGAGGACGGCGTGTTGAACCAACGGAACGTCACCGTCTTCGCGGACGGGCAGATCGACCGCTCGCCCTGCGGCTCCGGGACCTCCGCCCGGCTCGCCGTCCTCGCCGCCGAGGGCCGGCTCGCGCCAGGGGAGGAACTGCGGCACGAGTCCGTCATCGGGACGGTCTTCACCGGCCGCGTCCTGCCCGGCGGCGACCCGCTGGACGGCGGCGTCGTCACCGAGGTCACCGGCAGCGCCCACCGCACCGGCGAGCACGCGTTCGTCCTGGAACCGGACGACGACCTGGGGGCGGGGTTCCTGCTGTGACCGCTCCTGCGAACCCGCCTGCGGACCCTGCTGCGCCGCCTCATGCGTCGTCTCATGTGCCGCCTCTTGTGCCGCCCGGTACGGCGGCTGAGCCGCTCCAGTACGCCGTGCCGGGCGTTGGCGGGGTCGGGCCCGCGGCCGCGGTGGCGGCGATCGAGCGGGTGCTGCTCGACGGGTTCGACCCGGAGCCGGCACCGGCCCGCTCGGCCGTCCCCGTCCCGGCCGGCGAACTGCTGATGATGCCGGCCGCCGCCGGCCCGTACGCCGGGGTGAAGATCGCCGGGGTCGCGCCCGCCAACCCCGGCCGGGGCCTGCCCCGGATCACCGGCAGCTACCTGCTGCTCGACGGGCCCACCCTGCAGCCGCTCGCCCTGCTCGACGGCGCCGCGCTCACCACGCTGCGCACACCCGCCGTCACCGCCGTCGCGCTGCGCCGGCTGGCCGCGCCGGACGCCGAACACCTGGTGCTGTTCGGTTCCGGGCCGCAGGCGTACGGGCACCTGGATGCGCTGCTGGCCGTCCGGCCGCTGACCAGGCTCACCGTGGTGGCGCGGGACGCCGGACGGGCCGGGGCCCTCGCCGCGTACGGGCGCGGGCTCGGGCTGGCGGCCGGGGTCGGCGGGCCGGAGGCCGTCGCCGAAGCGGACCTGGTGGTCTGCTGCACCACCGCGCGCACGCCGCTGTTCGACGGCGCCCTGGTGCCCGAGCACGCCGCCGTCGCGGCCGTCGGCTCGCACGAGCCGGACGCGCGGGAGGTGGACGAGGTGCTGGTCGGGCGGGCCGAACTGTACGTGGAGGCGCGGACGGTGGCGGCGCGCGAGGCCGGCGACCTGATCATGGCGGGGGTGGCCGGCCGGCAGCTGTGGAACCTGGCCGAGCTGGTGCGCGGCGACGCGCTGGTGCCGGCGGGACGGCCGCGGTTCTTCAAGAGCGTCGGCATGGCGTGGGAGGACCTGGCGGTCGCGGCGGAGGTGTACCGGCGGGGGTAGGTGCCGGGCGCTCCCGGCTGCCAGGGTCGGCGCGGCCGGAGGGCAGGTGTCCGAATCACGAAATGTTGCGCACTCAACGTAACGTGACATTGTACGCTGGTGTTCTGCACCCACCCGGAGGAACACCATGGCCGACCTCAAACCCCGCACCCTGATCTCCGTACAGGAGCGGCTTCGCGACCAGGTCGCCCACGCGCTCCGGGCGGCCCTGATCTCCGGCGAACTGCGCCCCGGCGTCGTCTACTCCGCACCCGCGCTCGCCGCCGACTTCGGCGTCTCCGCCACCCCCGTCCGCGAGGCCATGCTCGACCTCGCCCGCGAAGGCCTCGTCGAGGCCGTCCGCAACAAGGGATTCCGGGTCACCGAGCTCACCGAGCGTGACCTCGACGACTACACCGAGATCCGCGCCCTGATCGAGGTCCCCACCGTCGGCCGGGTGACGCGCACGGCGACCAAGGAGCAACTGGAGCGGCTGCGCCCGCAGGCCGAGGAGATCGTCGCGGCCGCGCGCAAGCACGACCTCATCGGATACCTGGAGGCCGACCGGCAGTTCCACCTCGACCTGCTGGGGCTGGCCGGCAACGCCCGGCTGGTCGACGTCGTCAGCGACCTGCGGAAGCGCTCGCGGCTGTACGGCCTCAACCGGCTCGACGAGCGCGGCGAGCTGACCTCCTCGGCGGAGGAGCACCTGGAACTGCTCGACCTCATGCTGGCCGGCGACGCCGAGGCGGCCGAGGCCTGCATGACCCGCCACCTCAGCCACGTCCGCTCGCTGTGGGCGGGGCAGGACGAGGCGGCGGAGGAGGCCCGCCCGGCGCTGAAGCTGCGGGCGCGGTAGGGGCAGCCGGGGCTAAACCGCCCGTTCGGGTGAAGACTGGGGATCGGGCGGCGGAATGCGTTCGCGCCCTACGATGATGTTCTCGACATCGGCAGCCAGGAGGAAATCCATGTCCGCCGCAGCAGTGGAAGAGCCCATCGAGCAGCCGACGCTGCTCGAAGTCGCCGAGCTGATCTCCAACCAGTTCGCCGGGCACCGGGTCGAGATCGTCGGGAGCCAGATCACCGTGACGCCGCCTCCGAATGCTTCGCACGGCAAGTCGCTGAGTCGCCTCATGCGTGCGCTGTTCGCCGCCGGCCTCGACGGGGATGAGGTCGACGTCATTCAGGGCGTTGGCATCTGGCTGCCGGATGGGCCGTCGGACTACGCCGTTCCCGACCTGGCGATCGTCGATGCCGACATCGATGACCACTTGATCGAGTACAACTGTTACGACCCGGCGGTCTTCCGGCTCGTGTTGGAGGTCACGTCGTCCAACATCAGCGACGACCTGAAGCGGAAGCCCTTCGTCTATGCCGCCGCTGGAGTACCCGTCTACGTGATCGTGGACCGGACGAACCAGCGGGTCATGGTGCTCACTGACCCACAGGAGGGCGAGTACCGTGTGCACGCCGTCCACCATCCGGGGCAGTCGTTCACCCTGCCGGAGTCGATCGGGGCGTCGGTGACGCTGTCGGTGGACGACGTGCTGGCGGCGAAGAAGTAGCTCAGGCCGCTGCCGGCACTGTCAGGCGGCCGTCGTGGACTTCGGCGATCTGGTCGACGGCCGTCAGGTGGGTGCGGTCGTGGGTGACCAGGACGGTGGCGGTGGCGCGGCGGTGGGTGAGGTCGGTGATGAGGTCGAGGACGGCGGCGCCGCGTTCGTGGTCGAGGGCGCTGGTGGGTTCGTCGATCAGCAGGACGGTGGGGTCGTTCATCAGCGCGCGGGCGATGTTGACGCGCTGGCGCTGACCGCCGGAGAGCTGGTGCGGGCGGCGGGCAGCCTGGTCGCGCAGGCCGACGGCGCCGAGCAGGTCCAGGGCCCGGGGGAGGGCGGTGCGCGGGGAGCGGCCGTCCAGGTGGGCCATCACCTGGAGCTGTTCGACGGCGGTGAGTGAGGGCAGCAGGTTGGCCTGCTGGAAGACGATGCCGATCCGGGTGCGGCGCAGCGCGGTCAGTTCGGCGCGGCCGAGGCCGGTGGTGTCGGTGCCGTCCACCACGACCTGGCCGGAGTCCGGGGTGATCAGGGTGGCGGCGACCGCCAGCAGGCTGGACTTGCCGGAGCCGGACGGGCCGACGACGGCCGTGATCGAGCCCTTGGGGACGGTCAGCGACACGTCGTCCAGCGCCGTGAGCCGGCCGTCGCCGTCCGGGTAGGTGAGGGTGATGCGGTCGAGGGTCAGGCTCATCGGGCACTCCCCAGGGCGGTCAGCGGGTCGACGGAGGTGATCCGGCGGATGGACAGGGCGGCGCCGACCGCGCCGAGCGCGATCATGACGGCGGCGGGCAGCAGCAGGGTCGGGGCGTCGAGGACGAAGGGGACGGCGGAGCCGATCAGCGCGCCGGCGCCCAGGGCGAGCGCGGTGCCGGCGGCGGTGCCGAGCACCAGCAGCAGGACGGCCTGGCCGAGGGCGTCGCGCAGCAGGTAGCGGGTGGAGGCGCCGAGGGCCTTGAGTACCGCGACGTCGCCGCTGCGCTGGATCGTCCAGACGGTGAAGAAGGCGCCGATCACCAGGGCCGAGATGGCGAACAGGAAGCCGCGCATCAGCTGGAGCGAGCCGTTCTCGGAGGTGTAGGAGCCGATCGCGGCGAGGGCGTCGTCGCGGGTGAGGGTCTCGGTGCCGTGGCGGGCGTCGGCGCCGTGCAGGTCGGCGCCCTTGGCGGTGGTGAGCGCGATGACGGTCGCGTGGCCGGCGCCGCCGGGGACGGCCTGCTGCCAGTCGGTGAGGCTGGTCCAGATCACCGGGGTGTGGCTGTACGCGGCGTCGCCGTCGACGGCCGCGACCCGGAGGCGGTGGCCGGCCAGGGTGAGGTCGGCGCCGGGGGCGAGGTCGCCCAGGTTCTTGGCGGCGGTCTTCGACAGGACGGCCTGGCCGGGGGCGATCCGGGCGCCCTGCGGGGCCAGCGCGGAGCCGTCCGGGACGCCGAAGGCGGACAGCGCCGTGGTGCGGGTGCCGGCGGCGGCCTTGGTGGTGGTGATGCCCAGCGGCTGGGCGGAGGTGACGCCCGGCTCGGCCGCCCAGGCCTGCCACTGCTCGGGGGTGACCTGGGAGTCGGTGAAGGACAGCTTCTGCCCGTCGGCGGGCTCACCGAACACCAGGTGGTCGGCGGGCAGGCCGGTGATCGCGGAGATGTTCTGCCGGCCGAGTCCGGCGGTCAGTCCGGACAGCAGACCGACCAGTACGGTGATCAGCACGATGACGGTCCCCATCAGGGCGAACCGCCCCTTGGCGAACCCCAGATCCCTCCAGGCGACGAACACGGTGGGCCTTCCTGCTGAACGAGTGCTTCCGACGCTTCCACCGTCCCGGAGAAGGGGCCCCGCGGGCATCGCACCACGGATTGCATCCTCGGCATCAAAGGGCAGAAGCGGAGTTCAACCTTTTGATTGATGCCGGGGCCCGATCCGGAACCTAGGCTGGACGGATGGCGACCGAACGATCCCGCACCACCCCCGTCGCCCGCGTCCTCCAGGTCTGCCTGCACCTGCTCGTGGCGGGCCTGCTCGCCCTGGCCGTCGCCCGCGCCGCCGTCGGCCGGGACGGCGACCCGCTGCCCGTCGCCGCCGCGGCCACCGCGATGGCCGCCGTGTACGCCGTCGGCCCCCGGCTGGCCGCCGTCCGCCGCTCGCGCCGGGCCGCCGCGCTGTGGCTGGCGCTGCTCGGCGTCACCTGGGTGGGCGTGCTGATCGCCACCCAGGACGGGGTGTGGCTGGCGTTCCCGCTGTACTTCCTGGAACTGCACCTGCTCGGGCGGCGCGGCGGCCTCACCGCCGTCGGGCTGACCGCCGCCACCGCCATCGCCGCCTGGTCCTGGCACCAGCACACCTTCAGCCTGCCCGCCGCGATCGGACCCGCGCTCGGCGCGGCCGTCGCCACCGCCACCGTGCTCGGCTACCAGGCGCTGTACCGGGAGAGCGAGGAGCGCCGCCGGCTGATCGACGAACTCACCGCCGCCCGCGCCGACGCCGCGGCCGCCCACCACACCGCCGGGGTGCTCGCCGAACGCGAGCGCCTCGCCCGGGAGATCCACGACACCCTCGCGCAGAGCCTCAGCTCCATCCAGCTGCTGCTGCGGGCCGCCCAGCGGGCCCTGCCGGAACGCACCGAGGCCGCCTCCGGGTACGTCGAGCAGGCCCGGCAGGCCGCCCAGGACAACCTGGACGAGGCCCGGCGGTTCGTCCGCGCGCTCACCCCGCCCGCGCTCGACGGCGATCCGCTGCCGGTCGCGCTGGAACGGCTGTGCGCCACCACGGCGGCGCACAGCGGCCTGCCGGTGAAACTGCACGTCTCCGGGGACCCGGTACGGCTGCCGGTGCCGCAGGAGGTCGCGCTGCTGCGGATCGCGCAGTCCGCGCTCGGCAACACCGTCCGGCACGCGCACGCCTCGCACGCCGAGGTGACGCTCAGCTACATGGAGGGCGAGGTGGCGCTGGACGTGTTCGACGACGGGGCCGGATTCGACCCGGTGGCGGTCGCCGGGCGCAGCGGAGGGGACGGCGGGTTCGGGCTGCCGTCGATGCGGGCCCGGGCGCGGGCGCTCGGCGGCACCTTCACGGTGGAGTCGGCGCCCGGCGGGGGCACGGCGCTCGCGGTGCAGCTGCCGGTGACGGAGGTCGGGGAGTGAACGGGCGGAGTGACGACGGGCGGGGCGAAGGCGGGCGGGGTGTGAACGGGCGGAACGAGGGAGGCCGGGGCGTGAACGAGCACAGTGACGGCGGGCGCGGGAGCGGCACGGTGATCCGGCTGCTGCTGGCGGACGACCACCCGGTGGTGCGGGCCGGGCTGCGGGCCGTCCTGGAAGGCGAGCCGGACTTCACCATCGCCGCCGAGGCCGCGACCGCCGAACGGGCCGTCGAACTGGCCGCGGCGGGCGGGGTCGACGTGGTGCTGATGGACCTCCAGTTCGGGCCCGGCTCGGCCATGAACGGCGCCCAGGCGACCGCCGCGATCACCGCCCGGCCGGGCGCGCCCCGGGTCCTCGTCGTCACCACCTACGAAACCGACGCCGACACCCTGCCCGCGCTGGAGGCCGGCGCCACCGGCTACCTGCTCAAGGACGCCCCGCCGGAGGAACTGGCCCAGGCCGTCCGGGCGGCCGCCGCGGGCCGCTCGGCGCTGGCACCGAGCGTCGCCGACCGGCTGCTGGAACGGATGCGGACGCCGTCGGCGGCGCTCAGCGCGCGGGAGACCGAGGTGCTGGGGCTGGTCGCGGACGGGCTGACCAACCAGCAGATCAGCCAGCGGCTGCACCTGAGCCAGGCCACGGTGAAGTCCCATCTGGTGCACGTCTACACCAAGTTGGCGGTGGACTCGCGGACGGCGGCGGTGCGGGCGGCGCGCGGGCGGGGGCTGATCCGCTGAGCGTAGGGTGGGCCGGGTTCGAACCGTATCCCGGAGTGGAGGACCCCGATGGCCGTCCGTCTCGATGAACTTTCCGTGCCGGTGATCGGCGCGCCGATGGCGGGCGGGGCGTCCACCCCGGAGCTGGTGGCGGCGGTGAACCGGGCCGGCGGCCTGGGGTTCCTCGCCGCCGGGTACCGGAGCGCCGCCGCGATGGCCGAACAGGTCGCACTGGTCAGGGAGTTGACCGGTGGGCCGTTCGGCGTGAACCTGTTCGTCCCGGCCTCGCCCGGTGATCCGGCGGCCGTCGCCGCCTACCGGGAGCGGCTGCGGCCCGAGGCCGAGCGGTGGGGCGTGGCGCTGCCCGAGGAGATCGCGCCGGACCGGGACGACTGGGAGGCCAAGCTCGCCGTGCTGCTGGCGGACCCGGTCCCGGTGGTCTCGTACACCTTCGGCCTGCCGACGCCGCAGGAGGCGGCGGCGGTCCGCGCGGCCGGGTCGTTCCAGGTCGGCACCGTCACCACGCCCGCGGAGGCGCGGGCGGCGGAGGCGGTCGGGATGGACGCGCTGTGCGTGCAGGGCCCGGAGGCCGGCGGGCACCGCGCCACCCACCGGATCGGGGACGAGCCCGGCGACGTCCCGCTGCTGGAGCTGCTGCCCGCCGTCCGGGCGGTAACGGCGTTGCCGCTGATCGCGGCCGGCGGGCTGGGCGACGGACCGGCGGTGGCGGCGGCGCTGGGGGCCGGGGCGGCGGCGGTGCAGCTGGGGACGGCCCTGCTGCGCGCCGACGAGTCCGGCACCTCGGCCGCGCACCGGGCGGCGCTCACCGAACTCCCGGAGACGGCCGTCACCCGGGCCTTCACCGGCCGCCCGGCCCGCGGTCTGCGCAACGCCTTCATCGACCGCCACAGCCCGTACGCCCCGCCCGCCTACCCCGAGGTGCACCACCTCACCCAGCCGCTGCGCGCCGCCGCGACCCGCCGCGCCGACCTCCAGTCCATGCACCTCTGGGCCGGCACCGCCCACCGGAAGACCCGCACGGGCCCGGCGGCGGACCTGATCGCGGAGCTGTGGCGGTCCGCGCGGGCGGTGTGAGCGGCCGCTCCCCGGGCTCAGCCGAGCAGGTCGGCCATCCAGGATTCGATGGCGGGGGCGGTGCGGGGGAGGGCGTGGGACATGAGGTGGGCGCCGTCGGGGGTGATGACGAGGTCGTCCTCGATGCGGATGCCGAGGCCGCGGAGTTCGAGGGGGAGGGTTTCGTCGTCGGGCTGGAGGTAGAGGCCGGGTTCGACGGTGAGGACCATGCCGGCTTCCAGGGTGCCGTCGAGGTAGCGGTCGGCGCGGGCCCTGGCGCAGTCGTGGTAGTCGAGGCCGAGCATGTGGCCGCTGCCGCAGAGGGTGTAGCGGCGGTGGAGGCCGTTGTCCTCGGCGAGGGACTGTTCGGCGGGGATGCGCAGGACGCCCCAGTCGGCGAGGCCTTCGGCGATGACCCGCATGGCGGCGTTGTGGAAGTCGCGGAAGCGGGCGCCGGGCCGTAGCGCGGCGATGCCGGCGTTCTGGGCGGCGAGGACGAGGTCGTAGGCCTGCCGTTGGATGGGGGTGAAGGTGCCGCTGAGCGGGAGGGTGCGGGTGATGTCGGCGGCGTAGAGGGTGTCGGTTTCGACGCCGGCGTCCAGCAGGAGCAGGGAGTTCGGGTCGAGGGCGCCGTCGTTGCGGATCCAGTGCAGGACGCAGGCGTGGGCGCCGGAGGCGGCGATGGTGGTGTAGCTGGTGCCGTTGCCTTCGGCGCGGGCGCGCAGGTCGAAGACGCCCTCGATCCAGCGTTCGCCGCGGGGGTGGCGCAGGGCGGTGGGCAGGGCGCGGACGACGTCCTGGAAGCCGGTGACGGTGTGGTCGACGGCGAGTTGTAGCTGGTCGATCTCCCAGGTGTCCTTGACCAGGCGCAACTCGGCGAGGACGGCGTCGAGTTCGCCGTCCCGTGCGGTGTGGGCGCCGGGGCGTCCGGTGCTTTCGTCGACGAGGGGGTCGGTGCCGGCGAGGACGCGGGTGGGCGGCTGGGGGCCGGTGAGGAGTTTGTCGAGGTCGTCGAGGTGTTCGGTGCGCAGTCCGGTGAGCGCGGCGGCTTCGGCGAGGTCGGGGCGGCGGCCGACCCAGAACTCGCCGTAGCGGCGGTCGCGGTAGAACTCGGCGCCGTTGGCGTGCCCCCCGCGGGGGGAGCGGGGGCGCAGGTACAGGACCGGCTCGTGGCCGTGGGGGCCGGTCGGTTCGAGGACGAGGACGTGGTCGGCCTGGTCCTCGCCGGTGAGGCCGGTGAGCCAGGCGTAGGCGCTGTGCGGGCGGAAGCGGTGGTCGAGGTCGTTGCAGCGGACCTTGAGCCGGCCGGCGGGGACGATCAGCCGTTCGCCGGGGAAGGCGGCGGAGAGGCGGGCGTGGCGGCCGGGGAGGCGGTCGTGGCCGGGGGCGCGCTGGTCGGCGGGGAGGGGGGTGGCGGCCCAGCGGGTGCCCATGAAGGCGTCGAGGGCGGGGGAGACGGGGAGGTCGTGGCTCCCGGTGTTGAGGCCGGTCTGGCGGTGGGTCACCGGTGAACTCCTAGGAGGGGCGGGGGTGGTGTGGCCCGGACACAGCTCGGTAACGGGAGGCGTCACCTCTTGTGCAGTGCAATTTCACATTACTATGTTACGGGTCACACCGCGGAGCGGCCAGACCTCGAAGGTCGCCTCCCGGTCGGGTCCCGGATCACCTCCCGGGGCGGACCACGGGCTTCACGGCAGGCCCCCCACAGCGGAGTTGCACATGACCAGGCGCACCCACGCCGCCCTCGCGGCGGCCCTCGCGGCGACCCTCACCCTCGGCCTCGGGGCCTGCAAGAACGACAAGAGCGACAGCGGCGCCGACGCGGCGGCGGGCAGCACCAAGGGCCCGGGGGCGGCGTCCGGTTCGATCGTCGGTGGCACCCCGGTCAAGGGCGGCACCCTCACCGTCCTGTCCAACCAGGACTTCGCCCACCTCGACCCGGCCCGCAACTGGACCATGCCGAACATGGACTTCGGCATCCGGCTGCTCTACCGCACCCTGGTCACCTTCAAGGCCGAGCCGGGCGCCGCCGGCAGCGAGCTCGTCCCCGACCTCGCCACCGACCTCGGCCGCTCCTCCGACGGCGGGAAGACCTGGACCTTCACCCTCAAGGACGGCGTCAAGTACGAGGACGGGACGCCGATCAAGTCCGCCGACGTCAAGTACAACGTCGAGCGCTCCTTCGCCCCGGACCTCACCGGCGGCCCCGACTACGCCCAGCAGTACCTGGCCGGCGGCGAGAACTACAAGGGCCCGCTGAACGGCGAGCACCTGGCCAGCATCGAGACCCCGGACGAGAAGACCGTCGTCTTCCACCTGAAGCGCCCGGTCGCCGAGTTCTCCTCCACCGCGACGCTGCCGACCTTCGCCCCGGTGCCGCAAGCCCAGGACAAGGGCACCCAGTACGACCTGCGCCCGTTCTCCTCCGGCCCGTACAAGATCGAGACCTACGACCGCGGCAAGCAGCTGACGCTGGTCCGCAACACCAACTGGGACCAGTCCACCGACCCCGTCCGCAAGGCCTACCCGGACAGGATCGTCGTCGTCGAGGGGCTCAAGGCCGGTCAGATCGACGACCGGATCATCGCGAGCGAGGGCGAGGACGCCTCCACGATCGAGTGGGCGACGCTGCGCCCGGAGTCCATCTCCAAGGTGCTGCCCAAGCCGGACGTGAAAAGCCGGCTGATCGCCGAGCAGCAGGGCTGCACCGACATGCTCTACCCCAACACCTCCAAGGCGCCGTTCGACGACCCCAAGGTGCGCGAGGCCCTGATGTACGCGGTGGACCGGGACGCCCAGGTCACGGCGTTCGGCGGCCCGGCGACGGCCGACGTGGCCACCTCCTACCTGCCGCCCGCGCTGACCGGCGGCACCAAGCAGGACACCCTGAAGATCGCCCCGACCGGCGACCCGGAGAAGGCCAAGCAACTGCTCAAGGACGCCGGCAAGACCGACCTCAAGGTCTCGCTGACCGTCTCCTCCGGTGACAAGACCCGGGCCGAGGCGCTCCAGCAGTCGCTGGCCAAGGTCGGCATCCAGGTCACCATCACCACCGCCGACCCGTCGGTCTACTACGACACCATCGGCGACACCAAGAACGCGCCCGACCTCGCCATCCTCGGCTGGTGCCCGGACTACCCGTCGGGTGCCACCTTCCTGCCCCAGGTCTTCGACGGCCGCACCATCAAGGAGAAGGGCAACCAGGGCAACGTCGAGCAGTTCCGCGACCAGGCCACCTCGGACCGGATCGACCAGATCAACGCGATGAGCGACGTCACCGAGGCCAACAAGGCCTGGATGCAGCTCAGCGACGACCTGCTGAAGAAGGCGCCCACCGTGCCGCTGCTCTGGCTGCGCCGCCCGCTGCTGGCCGGCACCAACGTGGCCGGCGCCTTCGGCCACCCGGTCTGGACCGGCCAGTGGGACTTCGCCACCATCGGCCTCAAGGACCCCTCGAAGAGCAAGGGCTGAGGGGCCGTCCGCGATGAGCACACGCACTGAGCCCGCCGCCGCGCCGGTTGCGGCGGCGGGCCCCGCGAAGGCCGCCGGCCGCGGGCCGTGGCGGCTGGTCTGGGACCAGCTGTGGGCCAGGGGCTCGGCCCGCTTCGGCCTGATCACGGTCGCCCTCCTGGTCCTGCTGACCGCCCTGGCCGGACCGCTGAGCGCGCTCGGCGGCTGGACCCCCGACGAGTTCGACAAACGCGCGATCGACCCCTACCTCGGCGGCCTGCCGATCGGCGACTTCGGCGGGATCGGCACCCGGCACTGGCTGGGCGTCGAACCCGCGACCGGGCGCGACCTGTTCGCCCGGGTCCTGCACGGCGGCCAGACCTCGCTGCTGATCGCGTTCACCGCCACCGTGCTGGTCGTGGTCGCCGGCACCCTGACCGGCATCGCCGCCGGCTACTTCGGCGGCCGCACCGACGCCGTGCTCTCCCGGCTGATGGACCTCACCATGTCCTTCCCGTCCCTGATCTTCATGATCTCGATGATGTCGGTGGCCAAGGACGTCAACCGGATCCTGCTGATGACCCTGGTGATCGGCCTGTTCGGCTGGCCCGGCATCGCCCGCGTGGTCCGCGGCCAGACCCTCTCGCTCAAGCACCGCGAGTACGTCGACGCGGCCAAGGTCGGCGGCGCCCGCTCCTGGCGGATCCTCACCCGGGAGATCCTGCCGAACGTCTCCGGGCCGATCATCGCCTACACCACGCTGCTTGTCCCCGGCATGATCGCCACCGAGGCCGCGCTCAGCTACCTCGGCGTGGGCGTGCGCCCGCCGACCCCGTCCTGGGGCCAGATGATCGCCGAGAGCATCGTCCACTACGAGACCGACCCGACGTACTTCCTGATCCCGACGGTCTTCCTGTTCCTCGCCGTGCTCGCCTTCACCCTGCTCGGCGACGCGCTGCGCGACATCCTCGACCCCCGAGGAGGCCGGTCGTGATCCTCTCCCCCGACCCCCGAGGAGGCCGGCCGTGATCCTCTACCTCGGGCGCCGACTGCTCGCCGCGGCCGGCATCCTGCTGGCCGTCTGCGCGATCACCTTCACCATCTTCTACCTGCTGCCCTCCGACCCGGCAGTGGCCGCCTGCGGCAAGACCTGCAGCCCCGACCGGGTCGCCGAGGTCAAGGCGGCGATGGGCCTGGACAAGCCGGTCTGGGAGCAGTTCGCCACCTACCTCACCGGCATCTTCGCCGGGCGCGACTACGGCAGCGGCGCCAGCGCCACCCACTGCGGCTTCCCCTGCCTCGGCTACTCCTACGAGTACTCGCTGCCGGTCTGGGACCTGCTCACCGACCGCCTGCCGGTCTCCGTCTCGCTCGCCATCGGCGCGGCCGTGCTCTGGCTGGTCCTCGGCCTGGGCGCCGGCGTCACCTCGGCGCTGCGCAAGGGCGGGCTCACCGACCGGACGCTGATGGTGGCGTCGGTCGGCGCCGCGTCGCTGCCGGTCTACTTCACCTCGATCATGCTGATCTGGGGCGTCGTCCGGACGGCCGGCCTGCTGCCGTACCCCGCGTACCACGCGTTCACCGACGACCCGGTCGCCTGGGCCTCCAACCTGCTGCTGCCGTGGATCGCCCTGGCCCTGCTGTACGCGGCCATGTACGCCCGGCAGAGCCGCAACTCGATGATCGAGGCGATGGCCGAGCCGTACATCCGCACCGCCCGGGCCAAGGGCCTGCCGCCCGGCACCGTCGCCGTCAAGCACGGGCTGCGCTCCGGGATGACGCCGATCCTCACCATCTTCGGCATGGACCTCGGCGGCCTGCTGGCCGGCGCCGTCATCACCGAGTCCATCTTCGGCCTGCCCGGCGTCGGGCGGCTGTTCTACGACGCGCTGGTCCGCTCCGACCAGCCCGTCATCCTCGGCGTCACCCTGCTCGCGGCCTCCTTCATCGTCGCCGCGAACCTGCTGGTCGACCTGCTCTACGCGTACGTCGACCCGAGAGTGAGGTACTGATGACTCTGTTGGAGGTCGACGACCTCAGGGTCTCCTTCGACACGCCCCGGGGCGTCGTCCGGGCGGTGGACGGCATCTCCTTCGCCGTCGAGGCCGGGCGGACCCTCGGCCTGGTCGGCGAGTCCGGCAGCGGCAAGTCCGTCACCTCGCTCGCCGTCATGGGCCTGCACCGCGGCGCCGCCGTCACCGGCTCGATCCGGCTCGACGGGATGGAGCTCAACGGGCTCGGTGAACGGGCGTTGGGCGCTGTCCGGGGCCGCCGGATCGCGATGATCTTCCAGGACCCGCTGTCCAGCCTGCACCCCTTCTACACCGTCGGCGAGCAGATCGCCGAGCACTACCGGGTGCACTTCAAGGCCAACCGCAGGGCGGGCCGCGCGCGGGCGCTCGAAATGCTGGCCGAGGTCGGCATCCCGGAGCCGGCCCGGCGGGTCGACGAGTACCCGCACCAGTTCTCCGGCGGCATGCGTCAGCGCGTCATGATCGCCATGGCCCTGGCCTGCGAGCCCGAACTGCTGATCGCCGACGAGCCCACCACGGCCCTCGACGTCACCGTCCAGGCGCAGATCCTCGACCTGATCGCCCGCATCCAGCAGGAGCGCGGCCTCGGCGTCGTCATGATCACCCACGACCTCGGCGTGGTCGCCCGGGTCGCCCACGAGGTGCTGGTCATGTACGGCGGCCGGGCCGCCGAACAGGCATCGGTGGACCGGCTGTTCGCCACCCCCGGGCACCCGTACACCCGCGGCCTGCTGGACTCGCTGCCGCGCCTGGACGACACCGACGACGCCCCGCTGCGGGCCATCCCCGGCAGCCCGCCGTCGCTGATCGCCCCCGCCCCCGGCTGCTCCTTCGCCCCGCGCTGCGCCCGCACCGACGCCGCCACCGCCGAGGAACACGCCCGCTGCCTGGCCGAACGACCCGAGCTCGGCCCGCTCGCCCCCGGCCACCAGGCCGCCTGCCACCTGCCGCTGGTGTCGGAAGGAGCCCGGCCATGACCGAAACCCTGTTGTCCGTAAGGGACTTGGTGAAGACCTTCCCCGGTCGACGCGGGCGCACCGGCCGCCCCGGCGCCCCGGTCCGCGCCGTCGACGGCGTCAGCTTCGACGTCGGCAAGGGCGAGACGCTCGGCCTGGTCGGCGAATCCGGCTGCGGCAAGTCCACCACCGGGCGGATGATCGTCCGCCTGCTCGACCCGACCTCCGGCACCGTCACCTTCGACGGCACCGAGATCGGCGGGCTCTCCCAGGCCCGGCTGCGACCGCACCGGCGGCACCTGCAGATGGTCTTCCAGGACCCGTACTCCTCGCTCAACCCCCGACAGACGGTGGCCCGGATCATCTCCGAGCCGCTGCTGCTCCAGGGGTTCGGCGCGGCCGACGCGCGCCGGCGGGCCGGCGAGCTGATGGAACTGGTCGGGCTGATCCCCGAGCAGATCGACCGCTACCCGCACGAGTTCTCCGGCGGCCAGGCGCAGCGCATCGGCATCGCCCGCTCGCTCGCCACCTCGCCGAAGCTGGTCATCGCCGACGAGCCGGTCTCCGCGCTCGACGTCTCCATCCAGGCCCAGGTGGTCAACCTGATGGAGCGGCTCCAGCAGGAGCTCGGCCTGGCGTACGTGTTCATCGCGCACGACCTCTCGGTGGTCAAGCGGGTCTGCGACCGGGTGGCGGTGATGTACCTCGGGCGGATCGTCGAGATCGGCGACAAGGCCGAGGTGTACGGCAGCCCGGCGCACCCGTACACCAGGGCGCTGCTGTCCGCCGTTCCGCTGCCCGACCCGGCGGCGGAGCGCGCGCGGGAGCGGATCGTGCTGCTCGGTGACCCGCCGAGTCCGGCGAACCCGCCGTCCGGCTGTTCCTTCCACCCGCGTTGCCCCAAGGCGCAGGAGATCTGCCGCACGGACCGTCCGCTGCTGCGGATCGCCGGGCCGGGCGGCCGGGAGGCGGCCTGCCACTTCCCGGAGGTCTGATTCCCGGAGGCCTTCGCGGGCCGACCGAGTCCGGCTGAGGTCGGGCACACAGAGCCGCCCGTCCGCCCCGTTTCCCCCCCCCCCGGCGGGACGGCCCCCAACCCGGGCGGGGC
>NZ_JBHWIJ010000127.1:0-22726 GCF_042732255.1 Kitasatospora sp. NPDC059803
GGCTTCGGCGTGCGCCGGGGATCAGGACAGCCGCCGCCCCATCGGGATGCGGGAGCGGGTCAGCAGGGCGGCGAGCAGCCCCGCCAGCACCGGGAGCACCAGGACGACCAGCAGCAGCTGGCCCCAGGGGGCGGTGATCAGGGCCGGGTGGCCGCCGAACCCGCTAGCCCGGGACTTCAGCAGGCCCACCGCGGGGACGAAGCCGTTGACCGCCCCGAGCAGCGCCCCGAGCAGGGCGATCATCGCGCACTGCAGCCCCGCCATGGTGCGGCGGATCCGCGGTGGTGCGCCGACGGCGGCCAGGGTGGCCTGGTCCTGGCGGGAGTCGGCGGCGGCCAGGCCGGTGGCGATGCCGGCGGCGCCGAGGACGACCAGTCCGGCGAAGCCGCTGAGGGCCAGGGTGAGGGCGTCGCCGCGGGGCTGGAAGCCGCGCTCGACCTCCAGCTGGGCGGCCCGGTCGAGCCGGACGACGGCGGCCTCGGCGCGCTGCTGGGCCTTGCGGTCGGGCGGGGTGGCGGGCACCCAGATCGCGCCGGTGGGCCTCGCGGCGAGCCCGGGCAGGAGCTTGGGCAGCGCCGAGGGCAGGATCAGGCCCTGGGCGAAGCGGGCGGCGTTCGGGTTCTCGACCAGGACGGCGTCGGCCGGGATTTCCTGGAGGTCGGGCTTGGGGATCTCGCCGGGCTGGAGCGGCGCGCCGGAGCTGCCGCGCAGTTGGAGCACCGCCCGGCCGTCGCCGGCGAGGAAGGCGCGGTCGAAGACCAGGATCTTCCCGGCGGCCAGGGCCTGTTCGGCGGCCGGGTCGTGGATGCCGAACTGGGTGCGGAGCATGGCGGCGTCCCCGGAGGCCAGGTGCGGCGGGCCGGACGCGGTGCGCCAGTTCACGGTGCCCTTGAGCTGGACGGTGCTGGAGCAGTTGGCGCAGAACTGGTACACCGCTTCGCCGAGGTCGGCGCGCGGCCCCAGATCGGTCAGCTGCTTGCCGACCTCGGCGCGCAGGCCGTCGAGTTGCGGTCCGTCGGCGGTGGAGAGGAGCTGCACGGCGCCGTACGGGGCCTGCGGCCGGTAGTCGCGGCGGTTCTCGGCGTCGGTGCTGGTGCTGTAGACGCCGATGGCGACGGCCCCGGCCACGGCGGCCATCACGGCGGCGACGGCCGGCGCGGTGCGCGAGCGGTGCCGGGCGGAGTCGCGCAGGGCGAGTCGGGGGCCGAGCGGCAGCCGCTTGGCGAGCCGGCCGAGCAGGGCGACGAGTGCGGGGGTGCAGGCGAGCAGGCCGAGTTCGGCGATGACGGAGCCGCCGAGCACGGTGAGCGTGCGGGTGTCGTAGGTGCTGACGACGGGCACGCCGCCGTGTTGCACCGCGCTCGCGCCGTACAGGGCCAGGGCGGCGCCGGCGGCGAGCAGCAGCACACCGAGCACGGTGACCCAGCGGTTCGGGGCCTGGACGGTGTCCCGGCCGGTGAGTCCGGCGGTGACGCTGCTGCGGGCGGCCTGCCGGGCGGGCAGCGCGGCCGCGAGGAGCGCCGTGAGCAGGCCGATCCCGCCGATCGCGAGCAGGTCCAGTGGCGGCAGGGCGAAGTGCCCGAAGCGGGCGCCGCCGGCCCGTTCGATCCACGGGCGCAGCCCGGCGACGAGGCCGCCGCCGAGGACCACGCCGACCACGGCCCCGGCCGTGCCGAGGACGAGGGCGCCGCCGAGCACCACCGCGCCGACGTGCGTCCGCCGGCCGCCGGCGGCGCCGAGCAGCGCGAGCTGGCGGCGGGAGCGGCGGGCGCCGACCGCGAAGGCGGGGCCGGCGAGCAGGGCGACCTCCAGCAGGCCCATGCCGGTGACGGTGGCCACCACGACCTTGGTGTTGTCGTCGGCGGAGGGGCCGAAGGAGCGGTAGGCGTCCCGGTAGTAGGGGACGGCGGCGCGCGGCGGCGGGGCGAGTGCGACCGAGCGGGCGGTGAGGGTGTAGCCGTGGGCGTTGAACTCCTGGACCTTGGCCCAGTCGAGGGTGGCCCCGGCGGGGAGCCGGACCAGCCAGGCGCCGCGTTCGGGCTCCGGCGCTGCCGCGGCCGGGTTGCCGGGAGGCGTGGCGGCGGCGAGCTGGCTCAGCAACGCGCCCGGCTGGGCGACGAGTTCGACCCGGCGGAGGTCGTCAGGGTGCTCGACGACGCCGGTGATGGTGAAGGTGGTCCGCTCCAGGCCGGGAAAGGTGGTGGTGCCGCCGACGGCCAGCCCGGAGTTGTCGAGGAAGGCCCGGGTGGCGGCCAGTTCGCGCGGGCCGCCCGGGGCGTGGCCGTCGACCAGGTCGAGCCGGCCGTGCCAGAGCGGGTCGGCGAGGTCGGCCTCGGTGGTGAGGGCGCGGACCAGGCCTTCGGGGGAGGTCGCGCCGGTCTCCGGGCCCTGCCGGGCGGAGGTGAGCACGCTGCCCGGCGGCAGCAGTCCGGTGACCAGGGCGACGGGGTCGGTGCCGGCGCCCTTCTGCTGCTCGGCCGTGGGCGGCTGCCCGGGGCGGGGCTGGACCGCGAAGGCGCCGTCCTCGGCGACCGGGGCCTGCTCGACGGTCCGGCCGGGGGCGAGCGACGTGACCAGGGCGTCCGCCCCGCCCAGCACCCGTTCGACCCGTTCGGCCGGGGTGAGCTGCCCGCTGCGGTGGACGACGTCTGCGCCGGTGACGCCGAGGACGGGCAGCGCGATCATGGCGACGATCAGGGCGCTGCGGCCCTTGGCGCGCAGCGCGTCGCGGCGGGCGATGCGCAGGGCGACCTTCCAGGCGCCGAGTCTCATCGGGTCACCTCGCCGAAGCCGCCGGCCGCGTGGCCGAAGTCGCCGGACGTGTGGCCGTAGTCGCCGGACGCGTGCCCGGCTCCGTCGGCCGGGGCGCTGAGCGGCTCGCCGGTCAGTCGGCGCTTGCCGGTGCGCCGCCCGTGGCTCTCGGAGTCGACCGCGCCGTCCTTCAGGTGGACCACCCGGTCCGCCCAACTGGCGTGCGCGGCCTCGTGGGTGACCATCATCGCGGCGGCCCCGGCGTCGCAGCGGGCGCGCAGCACGGCGAGCACGGCCTCGCCGGTGGCGGAGTCGAGGGCGCCGGTCGGTTCGTCGGCGAGGACGAGCCGGCGCTCGCCGATCAGCGCGCGGGCGATGGCGACGCGCTGCTGCTGGCCGCCGGACATGTCGTCGGGGAAGCGGTCGGCGAGTTCCCCGATGCCGAGTTCCTCCAGGGCGGCGAGCGCCTCGCGGCGGGCGGTGCGTCCGGAGACTCCGTCGAGTTCGCGGGGGAGCGAGATGTTCTCGGCGGCGGTGAGGGCGGGGATCAGGTTGTAGTCCTGGAAGACGTACCCGATGGAGCGCCGCCGAAGGTCGGCGAGCTGGCCGCGGCTGAGGCCGCCGAGCGCTACGCCCTCGACCAGGATCTCGCCCTCGCTGGGCGCGTCGAGTCCGCCGGCCAGGGTCAGCAGGGTGGACTTCCCGGAGCCGGACGGGCCCATGACGGCGACGAATTCGCCGGGGTGGACGGCCAGTTCGACGCCGCGCAGGGCGTGTACCTCGGCGGCGCCCCGCCCGTGCACCCGGGTGACGTTGGCCAGGTGCAGGACGGGTGCGGATCGGGTCGGATCGCTGTGGGACACACTTCCCCCTCGTGAGCTGTTGAGCTGCATATGTCGGTGAACTATATATGCCGGATGGGGGTGCACGTCGAGGGGTGGGTTTGGTCAAGCTTCTACAAAGCTGTCGAAGTTCGGTCGAGACGCCGCTATCCGGGTGAAAGGGAGGGTCTATGCTTGACGAGGTTTGAAGAAGGCACCTCGTTCGGTGAGGCTTCTTCACGGACACAGGCCACTGATCCGACGACGTCGAGAGACGCCCAGGGTTAGGACAGATCTTCCCGACCTAAGGGTTGATCCGAAGTGGCTTCCGGCCCGACCGGGCTGGACACGCCGTGGAGTGCCAAAGCTCTGACGAGTTGGGGTGTGCCGGTCCCGTAGGGCTGGTCCGCTCCTTGCCGTGTCGCGATGCGGTGCACAGACGGTGCACCCCCGACCGGGAGGAGGCGAGAGACATGGACTGCGATAGTCCGGGCCATAGTCGCCCCTACCCCCGCATGCTCTCGATCACCTCTGGCACGCGGTAACAACCTTCCCTGCGCGTTCACCTGACGCTGCGTCATGCGCTCAACCGCGCCCCGACGCACGACGTCTGACGCTCCGTCATGCCCTCACGGCCGCCGCCGCTCAGCGCCGCCGTGCGGTCCGACGCCGTGCGCTCGCAGGGAGGATCGCTGCTGCGTGCCCCCTGTCGCCCCCTCAAGGAAGGGGGCAGGGAGGCCCTGCCATGACCAACGTGATGCTGGACCCGAAGGTCCCCACCACCACCACCCGCACCGCCGTGCTCGACGACGCCCACGTCGGCGACATCAGGGGTGCGCTCGGCACCATCCGGCTCGACGACACCACGCCGCGCCACGGCCTGTCCGCGCGGCTCAAGACCCTGCTGGCGATCGTGGGCCCCGGCCTGATCGTGATGGTCGGCGACAACGACGCGGGCGCCTTCTCGACGTACGGGCAGGCGGGGCAGAACTACGGCACGCAGCTGCTGTGGACGCTGCTGATGCTGGTCCCGGTGCTGTACGTGAACCAGGAGATGGTGCTGCGCCTGGGCGCCGTCACCGGTGTCGGGCACGCCCGGCTGATCCTGGAGCGCTTCGGGAAGTTCTGGGGCGCGTTCAGCGTCATCGACCTGTTCCTGCTGAACGCGCTGACGCTGGTCACGGAGTTCATCGGCGTCACCCTGGCGGCCGGGTACCTCGGGCTGCCGAAGGTGGCCGCGGTGGTGCTGGCGGCGGTGGTGATCATCGCCTCGGCGTTCACCGGCTCGTTCCAGCGTTTCGAGCGCGTCGCCGTCACGCTGTGCGTGGGTTCGCTGCTGCTGGTGCCGATCTACTTCATGGTCCACCCGAAGACCTCGCAGATGGCGCACGACTTCACGGTGCCCAGCATGCCGGGCGGCTCCGGTCAGCTGGCGGCCGTGATGCTGGTGATCGTCTCCATCGTGGGCACCACCGTCGCCCCGTGGCAGCTGTTCTTCCAGCAGTCGTACGTCATCGACAAGCGGATCACGCCGCGGTTCATGAAGTACGAGAAGGTCGACCTGTGGATCGGGATCGCCATCGTCATCATCGGCGCCGCCGCGATGATGGGCTTCACCGCCGCGGCCTTCGCCGGCACCGACGGCTTCGGCCAGTTCTCGGATGCGGCCGCCGTCGCCAAGGGCCTTGAGGACAAGGCCGGGCACGTGGTGGGCGTGCTGTTCGCCATCGCGCTGCTGGACGCCTCGATCATCGGCGCCTTCGCCGTGTCGCTGTCCACCGCCTACGCGATCGGCGACGTGTTCGGCATCAGGCACTCGCTGCACCGGGGCGTCAAGGGCGCCAAGGGCTTCTACGCGATCTACGCCGGCCTGGTAGTCGCGGCGGCCGCGATCACGCTGCTGTCCACCGGCTACACCCAGGGCCTGATGACGCAGTTCGTCCAGGTGCTGGCCGGTGTGCTGCTGCCCTCGGCGACGGTGTTCCTGCTGCTGCTGTGCAACGACAAGGCCGTCCTGGGGCCCTGGGTCAACGGGCCCAAGACCAACGCCTTCACCTCCGCCGTGGTCGGCGTGCTGGTGATGCTGTCGCTGATCCTGACCGCCGCCGTGGTCTGGCCCGACATCAGCTCGCAGGCGATCCTGTGGATCATGGCCGGCTGCGGCGTGGCGGGCGTCCTGGTCGCCGGGTACTTCTTCACCTTCGGCCGTCGGGGGACCAAGGAAGACCCCGTCGACCGTACCGGCCGCGAGGAATGGCGGATGCCCCCGCTGGAGACCCTCGGCAAGCCGGTCATGTCCACCGCCCGCAAGGTCGGCATGGGCGCCCTGCGCGCCTACCTGCTGGTCGCGATGGTGATGGTCATCATCAAGATCGTCCAGACCGCGCTCAACCACTGAGCCGCAGACCGCAGCCCGAACGGACGGGTGGTGGGCAGCGGCCCGCCACCCGTCCGTCCGTCTCCCCGCTCTCCCAGCTCTCCCAGTGAAGGAGGTGCCGTCGTGCACACCCTGACCACCGCCGACTTCCTCGTCCGGCTCGCCACCGGGGTCGCCTGCGGCGCGCTCATCGGCGTCGAACGCCAGTGGCGGGCCCGGATGGCCGGCCTGCGCACCAACGCCCTGGTCGCCGCCGGCGCCACCCTGTTCGTGCTGTACAGCGAGGCCGTCGGCGACGCCGCCAGCCCCACCCGGGTCGCCTCCTACGTCGTCTCCGGCATCGGCTTCCTCGGCGGTGGCGTCATCCTGCGCGACGGCGCCGGCGTCCGCGGCCTCAACACCGCCGCCACGCTGTGGTGTTCGGCCGCCGTCGGGGTGCTCGCCGCCGCCGGGAAGCTCGAATTCGCCGTCCTCGGCACGCTCGGCGTCCTCGCCGTCCACCTGATCCTGCGCCCGGCCGGCCGGATGCTCGACCGGGCCCCGCAGTCCGGCAGCGACCCCGACTCCACCGTCCGCGCCACCGTCCACCTGGAATGCGAGCGCAAGGCCGAGACCCACATCCGGGCCCTGCTGCTCCAGGCCCTGTCCGCCTCCGGCCTCGCCCCCACCGGCCTGCGCGCCCGGCGCACCGACAGCGGCGACGCCACCAGCCTGCGCGCCACCGTGGCCATCACCGGGCAGGTTGCCCCGGCCCTCGAACAGGTCGTCAGCCGGCTCTCCCTCGAACCCGGCGTCCGCGACCTGCACTGGCACCTCGACGACGAACCCGACGACCCGAGCCGCCCCGCGCTCGCCTAGCAGGAGGTCCGGGGGAGGTAGAACGGAGGCACCGCCACGAGGCCGACCAGGAGGTCCCGATGTTCACCCCCGACCCCAGGCACGGGCCGCTGGTGCCGATGCTGCTGGTGCTCACCGTCGTCACCGGACTGGTGGACGCCGTCAGCTACCTCCGGCTCGGCCACGTCTTCGTCGCCAACATGACCGGCAACGTGGTCTTCCTCGGCTTCGCCCTGGCCGGTGCCGCCGGACTCTCCGCCACCGCCTCGCTGAGCGCCCTCGCCGCGTTCGTACTCGGCGCCCTGGTCGGCGGCCACCTCGCCCGACGGCTGCCCGACCACCGCGGGCGGCTGCTGACCACAGCGGTGGTCGCCCAGACGGTGTTCGTCGCCGCGAGCATCGCCCTGGCCACCGTGGCCGGCTACACCTCCGACCCGGCCCGCTACGGCCTCATCGGACTGCTGGCCTTCGCCATGGGCGGCCAGAACGCGGTGGTCCGCTCCCTCAAGGTCCCCGACCTGACCACCACGGTGCTCACCATGACCATCACGGCCCTCGCCGCCGACCGCACCGGCCCCCGCCGTCTGGCCTCCGCCGTCTGGATGTTCGTCGGCGCCCTCGTCGGCGCCCTCCTCATCCGCCAGGCCGACGTCCCCATCGCCCTGACCCTCGCCCTGGCCCTCCTCGTCGCCGTCGCGGCCCTCACCCACCGGGCCGCCGGAGCCCACCCCGCCCCGGACTGGACCCACCCGCTCTGACCCGGCGCCGCGTCCCGCTGCTCGCCGGTTCCCGCTCGTCCACAGGGGTCAGTCGTCCTGGCGGTGGCCGGCGCGGCCGCTCCAGAGGGGTTCGAGGCGGGCCCAGCCCTGGGTCCAGGCCTCGTCGGCGCGGCGGTCGAGGACGTGCAGGCGAAGGCGCAGGGCGAGGGTGAGCAGGGCCAGGAGGGCGAGGAGGGCGCCGGCGCCGGTGCAGACGGCGGAGACGGCGACGGCGGCGCGGTTGGTCGGGGGCGAGGAGAGGGCGCCGACGGGGTCGACCCAGACGGGGACGACGGTGCCGGTGACGGCCGTACGGGGGGCCTGGACGGTACCGGTGTGCGGCTGGCCGTCGGGGTAGGTCCAGGAGGCCTCGGCGTCGACGCGGGTGCTGTAGCCGGCGCCGAAGCGTCCTCCGGCGCCGGTGCCCGTGCCGGTGCCGTGGTCGGGGAGGGTGAGCACCACGGCGTCGACCTTGTGGAGGCGCAGGCGGTCGCTGTCGGCCTGGGGTGCGGTGGCGTGGTAGGCGAGCAGGGAGCTGCCGGTGGCGAAGGCGAGGGCGAGCAGGGCCCCGAAGGCACTCAGCAGCCAGGCGCGGGCGCGGGCCCGGTCGACGGGCCGGACCAGCGGTTCGTGCCGGGCACCGAAGGCCCGCCGCAGCCGGCGGCCGGTTCGCGGCGGGCGCGACGATGGCCGGGCGGGGCGGGGTGTGCTGGACACGTCGACGGCTCCTCAGGGGGGTTGGGGCGGCGCGGTGGTGATGTCGTGAGGCTTCGTCACCCAATTTCTACCCGGTGGCCGCCCGCGCACAAGAGTCGTGCGGGCTCGTACCACCGGGACCTGCGGACGGCGCCGCCGCGCGCCGGTCGCGTTCCGGGTCGCGCCCGGGTGCGCGGCCGCCCGGCGCCCCTTCGCGCACCAGGGACGTTCGGCCCTCGGCAGCGGCCGGGCGGGCGGGCAGGCTGGGGTCCGGCCGCATCCTTCGTGCCAGGGGACGGCTTGGCCCGGTTGACCGTGGGGGTGCCGGGCCGTGGTGCGGTGCAGGGGGTGAGCGTGGGGCTGCCCTCTGCCCGCCCGCACCCGGGTGACGGTGTTTCCGCCCGGGCCCTGACCGTGTTCTGACCGCGCTCTGACCGCGTTCCGACCGGCTTCCGCCCGGGTCTCGCCCGGGTTCTGACGGGGTTTCCGCAGGCAGAGGCCGTATTCTCGCCAGCTATACACTCGGAGTATACGCGTGGGGTATGGTCTCCCCCATGAGTGTTCCTTTGACCCTGCTGGGGCTGCTGGAGCGGGAGCCGAGCCATGGCTACGACCTCAAGCGCGACTACGACTCCCTCTTCGGCCGCGGCAAACCCCTCCCGTACGGACAGGTGTACGCGACCCTCGGCCGGCTGGCCCGGGACGGCAAGGTGGTCGCGGGCGAGGCGGAGCCCGGCGACGGACCCGAACGCAAGCGCTACGTGATCACCGACGCGGGGGTGACGGAGTTCGAGACCTGGCTCCGGGATCCGGTCGCGCCCGAACCCAACCTGCAGAGCGTGCTGTTCACCAAGGTGGTGCTGGCCCTGATGCTGGGCCGCGACGCCGAGGAGTACCTGGACACCCAGCGCGCCGCCCACCTGCGCCGGATGCGCGAACTCACCGAACTGCGCCGCACCGGCGCCCTGGTGGACGCCCTGCTCGCCGACCACGGCCTGTTCCACCTGGACGCCGACCTGCGCTGGATCGACCTCACCACCGCCCGCCTGGACGCGCTGGCCGAGGCGGTGCGCTCATGACCGCCGTGATCGAGGCCCGCGACGTCGCCCTGTCCTTCGGTGAAACCCCCGCCCTGCGCGGGGCGAGCCTGTCCGTCGAGGCCGGCGAGGTGCTCGCCATCATGGGCCCGAGCGGCTCGGGAAAGTCGACGTTACTGCACTGCCTGGCCGGCATCCTGGTGCCCGACGCGGGCGAGGTGCTGTTCAACGGGCAACGCCTGGACACCCTGAACGAGGCGGGGCGCAGCGCCCTGCGCCGCGACAAGTTCGGCTTCGTGTTCCAGTTCGGCCAGCTCGTCCCGGAGTTGACGGCGGAGGAGAACGTGGCGCTGCCGCTGCTGCTGAACGGCGTGCGCCGCGCGGACGCTCTCGCGCAGGCCCGGCCGTGGTTCGCCCGGCTCGGCCTGGACGGCATGGAGCGGCGCCGCTCCGGCGAACTGTCCGGTGGTCAGGCGCAGCGCGTGGCGCTGGCCCGGGGCCTGGTGGCCCGGCCGCAGGTGCTGTTCGCCGACGAGCCGACCGGCGCGCTGGACTCGCTGACCGGCGAGCAGGTGATGGAACTGATGGTCGGCTCGGCCCGGGAGCAGGGCACCACCGTCATCCTGGTCACCCACGAGCCGCGGGTCGCCGCCTACGCCGACCGCGAGGCGATCGTCCGCGACGGCCAGGCCCGCACGCTCTCCGCCGGGGCCGGGGCCGGGGCCGGGGCCGGAGCCGGGTCGGTGGCCTCGTGATCCGGTTCTCGCTCCGGCTGGCGGTCAGCGGCGGCCGGGAGGCGCTCGCCCGGCTGCTGATGATCGCGGCGGCGGTGGCGATCGGGGTCGGGCTGCTGCTGTCCACGCTCGCCAGCATGAACGCGATCGACCGCGCCAACCAGCGCCAGGTCTGGCTCGACTCCGGGGCCCGGAGCCGGACCGAGAGCGCGCAGGTCGACCCGCTGTGGTGGCAGCCCCACAACGACTACTACGACGGCTCGGAGATCCGCGAGATCGACGTCGCCGCGACCGGGCCGACCTCGCCCGTCCCGCCGGGGCTCGACCGGGTGCCGGCCCCCGGCGAGTACTACGCCTCCCCGGCGCTGGCCGCGTTGCTGCGCACCGTCCCGGCCGTCGAGCTGGGCGACCGCTTCCCGGGCCGGATGGCCGGCACCCTGAACGACTCGGCGATGCCCTCTCCGGACACGCTGGCCGTGGTCGTCGGCCGGACGGTCGGCGAGGTCGAGGCCGCGCCCCGCGCCGTCGCCGTCACCACCATCGCCACCACCCGGCCCGAGTGCGGGAACGGCGACTGCCTGAGCCGGGGCATCCGGGGTGACGCGATGACGCTCATCCTGTCGGTGGTGGGCGGTGCGATGATCTTCCCGGTGCTGATCTTCATCGGCACCGCGACCCGCCTGTCCGCCGCCACCCGGGAGCAGCGGTTCGCCGCGATGCGGCTGGTCGGTGCCACCCCGCGGCAGATCTCGGTGATCGCCGCGGTCGAGTCCACCGTCGCCGCGGTGGCCGGTACGGCCGCCGGATTCGGCCTCTACCTGGCGCTGCGCCCGCTGGTGGCCGACGTGCCCTTCACCGGCGGCCGCTTCCACCTCGACGACCTGAGCCTGACCGGCCTCCAGGTGCTGGGCACCGTCCTGGCCGTGCCGCTCGCCTCGGCGGTGGCGGCCCGGTTCGCGCTGCGCCGGGTCACCGTCTCCCCGTTGGGCGTCAGCCGCCGGGTCACCCCGCGGCCGCCCCGGGCCTGGCGGCTGGTCCCGCTGCTGGCCGGGCTCGCGGAGCTGCTGTACTTCCTCGGCCGCCGCCCGGCCACCGGGAACGGACAGGCGGCGGCCTACCTGCCCGGGTTCCTGCTGGTGATGCTCGGCCTGGTGATCGCCGGGCCGTGGCTGACCATGGTCGCCGCCCGTGCGGTCGCCCGCCGCACCAGCCGTCCGGCCACGCTGATCGCGGTGCGCCGGCTCGCGGACGACCCGAAGGCCGGATTCCGCGCGGTCAGCGGCCTGATCCTGGCGCTGTTCGTCACCACGTCGACGGTCTGCGTCATCGGCACGATCAACGCCAACCGCGGCTCGCTGGACGGCGACCAGTCGTCCCGCGCGTCCGTGGTGCAGGGCGACTACCGGGACGGCAGGCAACTGACGGACGCGGTGCCGGAGCAGGTCCTGGCACAGGCGCGGGCCGTGCCGGGCCTGCGGGGTCTCGCGGTGCTCCACACCAACCCGGCCGGCCTCGGGAAGATCCCGGTCAGTCCCCGCCCGGACGCCCCGCTCCTCACCCCCGGCCTGGTGTCCTGCGCGGACCTCGCCGAGGTCCCGGTGGTCGGCCACTGCGCGGCCGGGGCGAGCGTGGCGGCCGTCCCGTCGCGCGAGTTCCTCAACCTCACCTCGCACCCGGACGCCGAGTGGCCCGCCGTCCCGGTCTCCGCGGAGGAGGTCGCGAAGCTCCCGGTCCAACTGCTCTACGCCACGACCGACGGATCGACGGCGGCGAAGGAGCAGGTCCGGACGGTGTTCACCGCGGCGTGGCCCGACCACGACGCGCACACGGTCGGTGACTGGGCCACCGAAGGCCAGCAACGGCTCGCCGGATGGCGGCAGTTGGCGAACGTGGTGCTGCTGACCACGCTCCCGATCGCCGGCTGCAGCCTCGCGGTCAGCGTGGTGGCCGGACTCTCCGACCGCAGGCGGCCGTTCGCGATGCTGCGGCTCACCGGTTCGCCGCTGCGCCTGCTCCAGCGGGTGATCGCGCTGGAGAGCGTGCTGCCGCTGCTGTCGGTGGCGGTGATCTCGATCGGCGCGGCCCTCGCCGCCTCGGCCCTGTTCCTCAGCTCCCAGATGGACTACCACCTGGTGTCGCCGGGCGCGGTGTTCTTCGGCTTCGTCGCTCTCGGTGTGGTGGCCTCGGTCGGGATCATCGCCTCGACGCTGCCGCTGCTGAAGCGGATCACCGGCCCCGAGGCCGCCCGCAACGGCTGACGGCCCGCCGCCGCCCGGGTGGGCTGGACCGTCGCCGCCCGGGCGTACCCCGTCGCCCTCAGCGGGTGACGGGGTACCCGGTCGTTCCGGCCCGGACCGCCGACGGCCGTTCCGGCAGCCAGCTGCCGAGGACCAGCGAGGACGGGTAGAAAATCGGCTCCCGCAGCGCGTCCAGCGCGACGCGCTCCCAGCCGCCGCAGGCGTGCGGCTCGGTGACGACCGCCTCGGCCAGGCTCGGCGGCGCCAGCACGGCGGCGGTCAGCCGGGGCCGGCCGAGCTCGTGGTCGAGCAGGAGGGCGAGCACCCGCATCTGCTCGGCGGGCAGCACGATGCCGGTCTCCTCGGCGAGTTCGCGGGCCGCGGTCTGCTCGAAGGACTCGCCGGGATCGACCTTTCCGCCGGGCAGGCTCCAGGTGGGCGGCTCGCCGGCGGTGGTGCGCCGACCGATCAGCACCCGGCCGTCCCCGGTGGGCACGATGACTCCTGCGCCGAGCAGCGGTGCGGTGGTCAATTCGCCATCTCCTTCGCGGGGATCCTCGCGGGGGACCGGTTACCAGTTGGAGCGCTCGTAGTCCTTCAGGAAGCAGCCGTACAGGTCCTCGCCGAGCTCGCCGCGGACGATCGGGTCGTACACCCGGGCCGCGCCGTCGACCAGGTCGAGCGGGGCGTGGAAGCCCTCGTCGGCCAGCCGCATCTTGTCCGGGTGCGGCCGCTCGTCGGTGATCCAGCCGGTGTCGACGGCGGTCATCAGGATGCCGTCGGTCTCGAACATCTCGTGCGCGCTGGTGCGGGTGAGCATGTTGAGCGCGGCCTTGGCCATGTTGGTGTGCGGGTGGCCGGCGCCCTTGTAGCCGCGCTGGAACACGCCCTCCATCGCGGAGACGTTGACCACGTACTTGCGGCGGGAGGCGGAGGCGGCCATCGCCGGGCGCAGCTGGCTGATCAGGATGAACGGCGCGGTGGAGTTGCAGAGTTGGACCTCCAGCAGCTCGACCGGGCCGACCTCCTGGACGGTCTGCACCCAGCTGTTGGTGGGCGCGAGGTCGGGCACCAGCCCGCCGGCGTCGATCGCGGTGCCGGCCTCGATCCGGGCGGGCGTGGCGGAGCCGGTGACGAGCGCGAGCGAGGTGACGTCCTCGGCGGCCATCCGCTGCGCGTCGCCGCTCGCCTGGTGGGGGAGGGCGGGAAGGTCGACGCTGCCGCTGCCGAAGCGGCCGATGGTGGTGGCCTGCGGCAGCTCGCCGGCCGGCAGCGGCGCGGACTCGGCGGCGAGCAGCTCGCGGTAGGACTCCGGCGGGCGGCGCACGGTCTGCGCGGCGTTGTTGATCAGGATGTCCAGCGGGCCGTCGGCGGCGACCTCGTCGGCGAGCGCCATGACCTGGGCCGGGTCGCGCAGGTCGATGCCGATGACCTTGAGGCGGTGGATCCACTCGGCGCTGTCCGGCATCGCGGTGAAGCGGCGGATGGCGTCGTTGGGGAAGCGCGTGGTGATGGTGGTGTGGGCGCCGTCACGCAGCAGCATCAGCGCGATGTACATGCCGATCTTGGCCCGGCCGCCGGTGAGCAGCGCGCGCTTGCCGGTGAGGTCGGCGCGGGCGTCCCGGTGGGACCGGTTCTTGACGGCGCAGTCCTGGCAGAGGTTGTGGTAGAACGCGTCGACCTCGACGTACCGCTGCTTGCACGTGTAGCAGGAGCGGGGCCGCTCCAGGATGCCGGCGATCTCGGTGCTGGTGACGGTGGTCAGGCCGAAGGCGCCGGCGGTCTCGTCGTCGATCCGGGTGGGGGCGCCGGTGGCGGTGCGCGCGGTGACCTCGCGGTCGTTGGCGGTCTTGCGGGCCCGGGTCTCCTGGCGGCGGCGCTGCTTGAGGGTCCGGAATATGCCGCCGACGGCCTGGCGGACGGTGATCGCGTCCGGGTGGTCGACGTGCAGCTGGTCGAGCTCGGCGAGCACGTCCAGGCAGAGCCGCAGCCGCTCGGGGTCGAGGCCGGGACCGTAGTCGATCTCCTCCCCGGTGTCCGTGTCGCTCTGGTCCTGCTTGATGTCCACGCCCGCCGTCATTGCCTGTCGCCGCTTCCCGCTCGCCTCGCCGTTACCGCGTGAATGCTACGGGAGCGGCCCTGGCCGGGGCGAAAACCGTCGGACTTGGATGATCGTCCAAGTCTACGCGCGGAGCATTGATCATGGTTTGTACACAGTGCCAGCAATGGGCCTCGAACTGGCTTTTGATCCCACCGTCCCGGAGAATCGAATGCTGGGTGCCGGGCGCCCGAGTGCGCCCGGCGGCAGTGCCGCAACCGCACCCGAGGTGTAATTTCTCCCAGCCAGAGAGCCCCCTTCATGCGCTTCCTGAACGACCTCAAGCCCTCGTACGACCTCACGTACGACGACGTCTTCATGGTCCCCAGCCGTTCCGCCGTGGGCTCCCGGCAGGCGGTCGACCTCTCCTCGAACGACGGCACCGGCACCACCATCCCGCTGGTCGTCGCCAACATGACCGCCATCGCGGGCCGCCGGATGGCCGAGACCGTCGCCCGCCGCGGCGGCCTGGTCGCCATCCCGCAGGACATCCCCACCGAGGTCATCGCCGAGGTCGTCTCCTGGGTCAAGCAGCGCCACCTGGTGCACGACACCCCGATCACCCTCGCCCCGGGCGCCACCGTCGCCGAGGCGCTGTCGCTGCTGCCCAAGCGCGCGCACGGCGCCCTCGTGGTCGTCGAGGACGGCAAGCCGGTCGGCGTCGTCACCGACTCCGACTGCCAGGGCGTGGACCGCTTCACCAGCCTCGCCGACGTGATGTCCCGCGACCTGCTGCTCCTGGACGAGGGCATCGACCCGCGCACCGCCTTCGACAAGCTCACCGAGGCGCACCGCAAGCTCGCCCCGGTCGTCGACGCCGAGGGCCGGCTCGTCGGCATCCTCACCCGCAAGGGCGCGCTGCGCGCCACCCTGTACACCCCGGCCGTGGACGCCGCCGGCAAGCTGCGGATCGCCGCCACCGTCGGCATCAACGGCGACGTGGCCGGCAAGGCCAAGGCCCTGATCGACGCCGGCGCCGACGTGCTGGTCGTGGACACCGCGCACGGCCACCAGGAATCGATGATCAGCGCGCTGCGCGCGGTGCGCGGCCTCGACCCGCGGATCCCGATCGTGGCCGGCAACGTGGTCTCCGCCGCCGGTGTCCGCGACCTGGTCGAGGCGGGCGCCGACATCCTCAAGGTCGGCGTCGGCCCCGGCGCCATGTGCACCACCCGGATGATGACCGGCGTCGGCCGCCCGCAGTTCTCCGCCGTGCTGGAGTGCGCCGCCGAGGCACGCCGGCTCGGCAAGCACGTGTGGGCCGACGGCGGCGTCCGCCACCCGCGCGACGTCGCGATGGCACTGGCCGCCGGCGCCTCCAACGTGATGATCGGCTCCTGGTTCGCCGGCACCTACGAGTCCCCGGGCGACCTGCAGACCGCCGCCGACGGCCGCCAGTACAAGGAGAGCTTCGGCATGGCCTCGGCCCGTGCGGTCAGCAACCGCACCTCCCAGGACTCCTCGTACGACCGGGCCCGCAAGGCGCTGTTCGAGGAGGGCATCTCGCACTCCCGGATGTTCGTCGACCCGGCCCGCCCGGGCGTCGAGGACCTGATCGACTCGATCGTGGCCGGTGTGCGCAGCTCCTGCACCTACGCGGGCGCCAACACCCTGGAGGAGTTCCAGGAGAAGGCGATCGTCGGCATCCAGAGCGCGGCCGGCTACGCCGAGGGCAAGCCGCTGCACTCCAGCTGGGCCTGATCGGGCCGGGCCCGAGCGCCCTCTCCTTCACCGGCCGGCCGGTTCCTCGCCTCGGGGAGCCGGCCGGCCGCCGTGCGGGGCGCGTCCGGTGACCTGCCCGGTGCGTCGGGCGCCGTGCCTGGGGCGCCGGGCGCCGTGCCCGGTGCGTGTAGTGCCTTGCCTGGTGTGTCCGGTGCGTCCGCTGCCGTGCCCGGTGCGCCGCAGGCTGCGTCCCGTGCGGGGTGCGGGCCGAGCGGGAGCAGCAGGGCGTGGCCGAGCAGGCCGGCCGAGCAGTCCAGGGCGGCGGCGAAGGCCCGCGCGGCGGCCGGCACCGCGCGCAGCTCCCAGAGCGCCTGGACAGCGGACCACGCCCCCTCGCGGGCGGCCTCCACCGACCAGACGCCGAGCAGGTGGGTGAGCGGCTCGGCGCGCTCCAGCACGTCCGGGCCGGGCATCAGCTGCTCCCGGACGGCCGTCTCCACCTCCGCCAGCAGGCCGTTGATCCGGTGGTAGTCCGCCGCGAGCCCGGCCGGCTCGCAGCCCCGCCGCAGGCAGGTGTCCACGACGGCGAGCGGCAGGTCGTGCTGGATGTGGGCGTTCATCCCGGCAAGAGTCCGCTATCACGTGGACCGGAATGGACGCCCTGTGGCGCTTTATGTAACCGCCCGACCTGCGAAGATGCCGGTTTCGGCGCACGATCGGGGCATGGACCCTGTGACGCCTTACGACGGGTGCGGCAAGTGCCTGCTGGGTGTGCGGCGTCTGTCCCGGATGAAGGATGCCACGTCGTCGCCCGCACGGCAGCGTGACGAGATCCTTCGCGCTGCCGAGGCGGCCGGTGGGCACGTCATCGCTTGGTCTGACGACTGGGAGGTGTCCGGCGCTACCGACCCGTTCACCCGTCCGGCCCTGGGCCCGTGGTTGCGCGGTGAGCGCGGACCCTTCAGCGGGCTCGCCGCGAGCATGGTGGACCGGCTGGGCAGGGACACCTACGAAGGGCTGCGCCTGGAGCGTGAGAACCGCGCGGCGGGCCGCTCGCTCCTCACAGCCGACCACCTTGGCTTCTGGGACATGGACGACCCGAACCAAGAGCTTGAGTTCAACATGAAGCTGTTCGGGGCGCAGATCGAACATCGGGCGATCCGTACCCGCAACCGTCAGGAGATCAAGCGGGCCCGCGCCGCCGGGGAGCCTCACAACAAGCCCTCCTACGGCTACAAGTACGTCCGGCTGTCGCCAACGGCAAAGGTCGAACACGCGGTACTGGACCACGGGGAGGCCGAGCGGGGCATCCCGGACGCGGCCGGAACCCTGCGTGAGGTGAAGCGCCGCATCCTTGCGGACCAAACAGGGAAGATCACCGTTGCGACGGAGGCGGCCCGGCTCACGAGGGCGGGCGTACTGTCTCCGAACGACCAGCTTCGTGTGAACTACGGCCGCGAGCCGAAGGGCACGCCATGGTCCAACAAGAGCTTGAAGCGAATCCTGTGCAGTGAGGCCGCGCTTGGCTACCTGATGCATGCGGGCAAGCCAGTCCTGGGGAAGGACGGCCATCCGGTCCGCATCGGCCCTGCCCTGTGGGACCGGGCTACCAGGGACGCGCTGATCGAGAAGACCGCGCCGAAGCGCTCGGGGAAGCGGGCCCCGAGGGGAGTTCACCGCCAGTCCGGGCTGATCACGTGCGGCAACTGCGCCAACACGTTGGTGGTCAGCGGCTCGGCTGGCAGTAAGGGCCAGAAGTGGAACCGCACCTACGCCTGTACGGCGAAGTTCCGGGGCATCCCCGGCGCTGAGAACTGCAAGCCCGCGCCGTCGATCAACATGGCTATGGCCGACGCTGAGATGGAGGTCTGGTTCCTTGCCCGGTTCGGGCCCGCCGAATACGTGGAGCGGGTCTACGACCCCGGCAGCGGCCTGGCCTCACGTATCGCGGATCTCACGGCCGACCGCGCCCGTCTGCGGGACGACCGCAACGCGGGCTTGTATGACGAGCCCGACGACGCCGAGTGGTACCGCACTGAATACGCCCGTATGGGCGAGGAGTTGAAGGAACTCAAGGCGACGCCGGAACGGCCGGCGGGCTGGCGTCGGGTCCGCACGGGCCGCACGGTGGCAGCCGACTGGGCAGCGGCCCCGGACGAGGCGGCACGCCGGGAAATGCTGGAATCCTTCGGAGTGTCGGCGGTGCTCTACCCGTCCAGCGTGGAGCGCCGCTACGTGATCACGGCGAACCCGGAACCGGGCGTCCTGGCGTCTGCTCTCGACGGCCCGGGAGCCCGGCCGCAGCCTCCGTCCAAGGCAGCGTGAGCCGCTGCGCCGTTGCACATCGCGGGGCCCTGACCTTCCTGGTCAGGGCCCCGTTTTGCTGTGCGGCCGGTCCGGGAGCGCGTGCCGTACTCCGGCGGTTGTTAACCGTCCCGGCTCTTTACGGGTGACGATCCCCGCCCCTTTCCGGCGTGGGGTGAGGACACCTACGAGGAGCACGACCGATGAACTCCACCCTTGAGCAGGCACACGCGGCCCTGTGGCGGGTCCTGGACGCCCTGCCGGACGGGCACCCCTCGCCGCAGGACGCGGAGGCCGTACGGCTGGCCTGGGAGGCGTACACCCGAGTCCTTGTCGCTATGTAGCCGGGCGGAAGGACGGAGGCAGGTGCCCTCCGCTGCCTGTGCTGTTGACCGCCCCGGCTTAATACCTATGAGACGTTCTCTCATGGGGAGTTGGGGCGCTCGGTGTTAACCGGTCCATCTCAATACATGTGGGCAGGTGCGCGCACTCGAACGTGCGTGGTGACTTCGCGGGAGACCCCGGCATTGTGCCGGGGTCTCTCTCATTTGCTCCGGGATTCGTCCGCAGGCGAGAGCGACGGTTGTACCTCCACCTGTTCATGATCACCGCGTTTCGTCGGGGGGAGGGGTGCCGGACATGGAGACCACTACGGCCCGGTGCCGGGTGTGCGGGGTGCGGCCCCGCGCCCGGGACGGTCCGCAGCCGGTCTGCGCGGATGACCGCTGCCGCAGGGCCTTCGCTCTGGCGCGAGAGTCCCGGCGTGCGGCCCTGAGAGAGCTTGCGGACCCCGTGCTGTGCGGTGAGTGTGGCGAGCCGTCGGGTAGGCGGCCCGCCCGCGCTGGGCAGGTCACCTACTGCGAACGGTGCGCGGCCGAGCGCAGGCAGCGCCGCCGTGAGGACGCGCGTCGTGCCGAACTGCTGGAACGCGCCAGACCGGGGCCTCGGCCGTGCCACAACCCCCGGTGCACGGGCGCTGTGGACGCGCTGGCCGACCCCCGCAGGCGCTACTGCTCCGACAAGTGCTCCCGTGCCGCTGAGCACGCCCGCCGTAAGGCCCGGCAAGCCGGTAGAGACCCCAGTGAGAAGCCCCGCCCGTGCCGACGCTGCCGCTTTCGCAAGGAGGTGATGCAGTTCCCGGACGGAGTCTGCCAAGCCTGCCAGGCCGAGCAGCGCCGCCGCCTCAGGGACCGCAAGGAGTCGATCCGCCGGAACGTCTCGCAGCGATTCGGTCGCCACTGCGCGTACTGCCCGCCTGGCCTGGCCACTCCGGGCGAAGTCCTGGACCACGTAAGGCCGGTGGCGCGCGGCGGTCTCACGGAGATCGCCAATCTCCGCTGGGCCTGCCGGGACTGCAACACCGACAAGGGCGACATGCTCCTGACCGAGTGGATCTCACCCCACGAGCGCCTGACCCCCCGTCGGATTAGGGGGGATGTCGTGACGTGCGCAAACCCCCCGACCCCCTGACCCCAGGGAGGGGGCCGCACCCCGTACCGCACCCGCCGATCCCCGTGCCAGAGCGGGCCGAGCCCCACCCGCGCCCCCGACCATGATCACCAAAATCGGGGCGGGTGAGGCCGCCAACGTGCCGTTTCACCCCGAACCCCCTGGTGATCATGAACTCCGCCACCCGACCGAATGAAGGACCCCGTCACCGTGATCCACCCGTTCTCCCTCGCCGCCCGCCGCAAGGCCCTGGACCTGTCCGTCGCCGAGGTCGCCGACCGCGTCGGCGTCCACCTCGCCACCGTCTACGCATGGGAGGCCGAGGACAAGACTCCGACCCCCGCGCACTACCTCATGTGGTGCAACGCCCTCGGTCTGACCTACCGCGACGTGGTCAACCACGAAGCGTGGGAGGCCAACCCGGACGCCGAGTTCACGTTCCTGTCCGCCCTGCTCACCCTGCGCCGCACGACGGGCACCCACTTCATGAGCGGTGAGGCCCGCCTGTTCCGCGCCCCCGATGGCCGCCGCACGCCGACCGCCGCCGACCTGTTCAACGGGCTTCCCACAGCTTCGGCCGGCTGACCGCCCCAACACCCCAACACCCCAGCCCCGCGCCGCAGATGGCCGGGGCTTCCCCGTTCCCGCCGCAGTGGCGGGGCCCCGAGGAAAGGCGCCACCTATGACCAGCAACACCTTCGAGATCACCGACGTCGTGGCCGTGAGCCTGGCCCTGATGCGCTCGAACTCCGTCCTTGGCGAGTGCGTGATGCGCGACGCCGAAGCGAGCTTCACCGGCGGCCGGGGCGACTCGGTGCGGGTGCGCACGCCCAAGCGCCGCGTCGCCCAGAACTTCAACGGCACCACCGTCTACACCAAGGTGGAGGAGGGGCACGTCCAGGTGAAGTTGACCGACGAGCCGACCGACGCCGCAGCCTTCACCACCAAGGACATGACGCTCAACATAGAGAGCTTCGGCGAGCAGGTCCTCAAGCCCCAGATGGACGCCGTGTCCACCTACGTCGAGAAGTCCGCCGCCGCCCTGCTGAATGCCGCCAGCAAGGCCGCCGGAGCCCGCGCCATCAAGGCCGACGCCAAGCCGGGCGAGCCGGGGCACGTCGTGAAGATGCTGACCGCCGCAGCCGCCGACTTCACCCGCCGCGAGATCCCCGCCACCGATCGTTTCCTGGCCATCGGCCCGGACGTGCAGAACATCCTGCTGGACGTCGAACAGCTCCAGAAGGTCAACGAGGCCGGAGACCCCCACGCGCTGCGCAACGCGACCATGGGCGAGCTGTTCGGCTTCCGCGTGGTTGTCTCCCCGCACCTGGACGGCGCGGTCGCCTTCCACAAGACCGCGTTCGCCCTCGCCGTGCGCGCCCCCAGTGAGGTGCAGGGTGGGGCCCGCTCGGTGTCCGCCGCTGACAACCAGTACGCACTGCGGGTCACCCTGGACTTCGACCCCTCCGTGAAGTCCGAGGTGTCCATCGTGGACACCCTGTGCGGAGTGGCCACCATCGACCCGGCCCGCGCCATCGCCTTCACGGTCACCCCGCCCGCCAAGGCGTGACCCCGGCGAGGCGGGAGCCCCCTTCCGGGAATGAACGGCGCTCCCGCCCGCCCCCGCTCGCTGCCCCTGCTCGAAGACCGGAGAGACACCCGTGCCCGCCGACCACCCCACGCCCGCCGAGGCCATCCCCGGCGGTGTCGCCCACCCCGACACCCCCACCCAGAGCGACGCCACGCCGACCCCCGCACCCGAGGCTGAGTCCGAACGCCGGCCGGAGCCCGAACCCGACCTGCGAGACGCCCGAATCGCCGACCTGGAAGCCGAGTTGACCCACCTCCGAGAGGAGCACAACGGCGCGTCCGTCGAGGCGGACGAGCTACGCCACCGGGCCGCCGAGGACGAGCGCCGGGCCGAGGCAGAGCAGGTCATCGCCGGGTACTCCCTGCCGCCGTTCGCCGCCGACGCCGCCCGCGCAGCCGCCCCGTTCGTGGACCTGGACGCGCTGTGCCGCAACCTAGCCGAGGCCGCCACCCCGCGCCCGCTGTTCGGCCGGGGCGGACTCGACCCGACGACCGCGACCAAGCCCGACCACCAAGCCATCGCCGAGAGGCTGCTCCGCCGGGCCTGGTGAGCTGCCGGGAGGAATTGGGGGGACAGCCTGTCCCCCCAATTTCAGGCACAGGCTGTGCCTCAAGTTCAGCAGCACGCACCCGAGCAGGGCGCGCAGGCGAAGGACTTTGGAAGAGACAAGCCGTACTTTCCAGAGCCAGGGCCAACTAGCCTTGCGTGAGATCGAGTTGGCGGCGTCGTTCGCCGCCTCGAAGCGCGCGCGGGACGTGATCACACGCGAGACTTCGGCGCGCCCGCGCGCAATGCCGGTCACGACACCCGGGGGGTGACTCCCCGCGCGCCTCTTTCTTCTCCGGGGCGTCATAGCAGCCCACCACCGATGCGCATAGGCATGGACCAACCCTCATGCGCACAGCGTGACAGTCAACCACCATAAGTAGCCAAAGGGGTTCCCCTGCACGAGATCATCACCGACCTGCGCGCCGGACTCGCCGCTCTGGAAATCGAGTTGGACCCCCAGGAAGACGCCGCACTCCGCCTCGCCGAACACCACCTGCGCGACGCCGCACACTGCGACGAACAGGTCCGCGCGGACGGCCGCCTGATCGCCGGAGGCACCCGCCACGGCGTCCAGGTCGCCCACCCGCTGATCGCCGAGGCCCGCCAGCTCCGCGCCGAAGCGGGCCGCCTGATCGCCCGCGTCCGCCTCCCCGCCGACGAGCCCCCGGCGGGCCGCTCCAACGCTGCCCGCAGCCTCGCTGCCCACCGCTGGGGCAACCGCATCTGACCGCCCGCAGCACACTGGCCCCCGGCGCCCCCCAAAACGGGGGGGCCGGGGCGGGGGGGGGGTGTGGGTGGGGCCCCCCCGATTGAGAAGGACACAAA
>NZ_JBHWIJ010000128.1:0-22521 GCF_042732255.1 Kitasatospora sp. NPDC059803
GGCACCTGGGTGCCCCGGGCCCACGGCGTGCGGGTCGTCGTGCGGGTCGCTGTACAGACGGCCGTACGGGTCGTCGCGCCGCTGGGATCAGTCGGCCTCCGGGCCCGCCAGGTTCTTGGTGAGCCACTGCAGCGTGTCCGGGATCATCTTCTTGAAGTCCGAGGTCAGGTGCTTGCCGCCGGGCTGCTCGTAGTACTCCAGCGACACCGGCGGGGCGGCCTTGGCGACCCAGCCCTTGACCAGCTTGGTCTCGTACGGGTTGGCGCCGCCCGCGGTGACCAGCATCTTCACGTCGGCCTTGCCCTGGGCGACCAGCACGTCGGGGTTGTTGGCCTGCCGCTCGGCGTCGTGGCCCTTCCACAGCCCCGAGTCGGGAACGTAGTAGCCGTCGATCGGGACGGCGGCCTTGTAGACGTCCGGGTGCTGGAGGGCGAGCTTGGCGCTGCAGAAGCCGCCGGTGGAGGCGCCCATCACGCCCCAGCCGTCGCGGCCCTTCACGGTGCGGAAGTTGGCGCGGACGAAGTCCGGGAGGTCCTGGGACATCCAGGTGCCCATCTTGGGCTGGCCCGGGATGTCGGAGCAGTCCAGCGCGTTGTGCTCGTCGCTGTTGAAGTTCTGCACCGGCATGATCATGATGAACGGGTGGGACTTGCCCGCCTTGACCAGCTGCTCGTTCTCCTCCTGGATCGGCAGCTGGTTGTCGGTCCAGGTGTTGTAGCCGTTGCTCTGGCCGCCCGCGAAGAGGGTGAGCACCGGGAAGCCGGTCTTGGCGAACTTGGGGTCGTTGTACTCGGGCGGCAGCCAGACCCAGACCTTGCCGGAGACGCCGGACTTCGCGCCGGTCACCGTGGTCATCATGATCGGACCGGCGGACGTGTCCCGGGCCTTGCTCAGGTTTGCGGCCGGACCGGTGGGCATCAGCACCTTCCCGGTGGCGGCCGCGGGCTCCGCGGTGGTGGGCGCGGGCGTACCGCCGCCACCCGCGCTGGGCGAGCCGCCCGTAGCAGCGGTACCGGTCGCACCCGGGGTGCCGGCCGCCTTGCCGCCGTCCCCCTTCCCGCCGCCGGAACTCCCGCAGGCCGCGAGCGAGGCGGCCAGGGCGAGCACGGCGGCGCCGGTCAGGACGGCGCGGGAACGGGACGACTGCCTAAGCACGGTGAGGACTCTCCGACCGATGACACGCCCGGTCCGTCTGACCGGGCTGTGGCCCCCCGGTGGGGCCGGACAGACCGGGGGCGCGGCGCTGGTGCGGTCCCCGGGGTGGCGGCGCGTCCTCCCTCGCGGTGGCGCGCCTTCCTGCGATCTTATGACGTGGACCGGGGTGGCCCGGTTGCGCGGTGGCCACCGGAAATCCAATGTTTGTTCGCGATCAGGTAAAGGCCTTCACCACTCCCCCCGAACGACGGGGGCCGGACGGCGGGGAGCACGGTCCGCGGCCTGTCCGGGGGTGCGAATTTTGGGGCCTTCGACCAGTGACGGCGGCCCCCGTATCCGCAACGATCGGCTCACGCCCGGAGCGAGCGAACCCCACCCCGGGGAACCCGAGCCCAGCCGAAACCGAGCAGACCCAGGAGAACGCCATGCCCCAGCAGATCGCCGTCGTCACCGGAGCCGGGAGCGGAGTGGGCCGGGCCGTGGCGGTCGAACTGGCCGCGGCCGGCTGGCGGCTGGTGCTGGCCGGCCGGCGGGCCGAGCCGCTGCGGGAGACCGCCCGCCTGGGCGGCACGCCGACCGCGGTGGTGCCGACCGACGTCACCGACCCGGCGGCGGTGGACGCGCTGTTCGCCGCAGCCGTCGAGCGCTTCGGCCGGGTGGACCTGCTGTTCAACAACGCCGGCACCTTCGGCGCGGCCGTGCCGGTGGAGGATCTGGAGGTCGAGGCCTGGCGGGCGGTGGTCGACCTCAACCTGACCGGGGCGTTCCTCTGCGCCCGGGCCGCGTTCCGGCAGATGAAGGCGCAGGACCCGCAGGGCGGCCGGATCGTCAACAACGGCTCGATCTCGGCGCACGTCCCGCGCCCGCACTCGATCGCCTACACCGCGACCAAGCACGCCGTCACCGGGCTGACCAAGTCGCTGTCGCTGGACGGCCGCCCGTACCGGATCGCCTGCGGGCAGATCGACATCGGCAACGCGGCGACCGACATGACCGCCGCGATGAGCACCGGGGTGCGGCAGGCGGACGGGCGGCTCGCGGTCGAGCCGACCATGGACGTGGCCGACGTGGCCCGCACCGTCCGGCACATGGCCGAACTGCCGCTGGAGGCCAACGTGCAGTTCGCCACCGTGATGGCGACCGCCATGCCGTACGTCGGACGGGGCTAGAGCCCGCCGTCGGCCCCCGCCGTCAGCCCGCCACGGACTCGCGCAGCCGCTTCTTGTCCGGCTTGCCGACAGACGTCAGCGGGATCGCGGCCACGACGTGCAGGGCCTCCGGCGCGTAGATCCGCCCCTTGTGGGCCGTGACGAACGCGCGGACCTCCTCCAGGTCCGGCCGCTGCCCCGACGCGGCGACGACGGCGACGTGGACGTGCTCCGCCTCCTGGGCGTCGCGCACCCCGAAGACCGCGCACTGCGCGATCGCCGGGTGGGTGAGCAGCAGGTCCTCGACCTCGGACGGGTAGACGTGCCCGCCGACCACGATGATCTTGTCCTTGAGCCGGTCGGCCAGGTAGAGGTAGCCGTCCGCGTCGAAGTAGCCGATGTCGCCGGTGTTCAGCCAGCCGTCGCGCAGCACCTCGGCGGTCAGGTCGGGCCGCTTCCAGTACCCGGCCATGACGGTGTCCGAGCGGACGTGGATCTCGCCTTGCTCCCCCGTCGGCAGCTCGGTGCCGTCGGCGGACCGGATCGCCACCTCGATGCCCGGGAGGGGTCGGCCGACCGCGATCTGGCCGCCGTGCCCGACCCGGTCGTGCTCGTGCGGGGCGAGCATGCAGATGTTCTGCGCCTCCGACTGCCCGTAGCCGCTCCACAGGACCGGCCCGAACACCTTGAGCGCCTCGCGCACCCGGGTGGGCGAGGCCGCGCAGCCGCCGTACGAGACCCGGCGCAGGCTGGACAGGTCGGTGCGGCCGATCGCCGGGTGGTCGAGCAGCTGGTAGAGCAGCGGCGGCAGCACCCACAGGTCGGTGATGCGCTCGCGCTCGATCGCGGCCAGGACCTCGCCGGGGTCGAAGGACCGCTGGAGGACCACCGTGCCGCCGTGGTGGAGCGTCAGGTCGGAGAAGAGCCCGGCGAGGTGGGCGAGCGAGGTGGCGGCGAGGAAGCGGGGTGTGTCGCTCTCCATGCGGCCGGGGGTGTCGAAGACCTTCCGGTAGGCGCCGTGCAGGCTGCGGATGCCCTTCGGGATTCCGGTGGTCCCGCCGGTGTGCCGGATGCCCCAGTCGTCGTCCGGGCCGACCCGGACGGCCGGCGGCTCGGCGGGCCGGTGGGCGGCGGCGGCGATCACGTCCTCGCCGATGGCCGCCGGTCCGGGGCCGAGACAAAGGACGGTCGGCACGTCGATCAGGGGCAGCAACTCGGCGGCCGCCGGGTACCGTTCGGCGTCGACGAGCAGGACGGCGGTGTCGACGCTCGTCGCGATCTCGGCCAGGGTCGAGGCGCTCATGCCGTCGTAGAGGTTCACCACCCGCGCACCCGCGAGGCCTGCCGCGTAACGGCCGCTCAGCGCCTCGGCGGTGTTGCCCGCGAGCAGGGTCACGGTGTCGCCGCGCACCACGCCCCGGGCGATGAGCTCGTGGGCGAGGCGGTAGGTGGCGGCGGCGAAGTCACCCGCGGTGAGTTCGATGCCGTCGGCGGTGGTGATGGCCCGTCGGTCGGGGTCGGCGGCGAGGGACTGAAGAATCAGGGCGGGAGCGCTGACGAACTCCGGTTCGTTCACGGCCACTTCTTCCTTGCAGTTCGCAACCATGTCCCCACCCTAACCCAACCCCGCTTCCAGGGCCGGGAGTTAGATCCCGTGGTGATCACTCGTCGTGCGAGTAGCGGTAGCGGAGAGGACGAGGGGGGTGGTTCTCATCCCGCGATCGTGTCAGCGCCGCCTCGCCGGCCGAGGTTTGAACCGGCACGGCCACCCGCACGAGGGACCCCCGTCAGGCCAGGCTGACGGGGGTCCAGGGGCGGCCCGAGGGTGGCCGGACAGGGCCTACGGCCGCCAGGTGTCGTTCAGGGTGACCAGGCCCGAGGCCGGCGCGGTCGCCGTCCGGTTGGCCCCGGACTCCCAGGTCACCGCGCCGCTCGCGTCCTTGCGGACGTACTTGTACTGGAAGGCCGTGCCGGCCGGCAGCGTGAGCGACAGCGACCAGACCGGGTAGCCGGCCGAGGAGAGCGGCAGCGCCTTGGCCGGGTCCCAGCCGCCGAGCGCGGCGACGTCGCCGACCACGTAGACGTTCTGGCCGTTGACGGTGGTCGCGTTGACGTTGAACGAGGCGCCGGAGGTGCTGGCCGCCCCGCCCGGGACGTACAGCGCGATCGCGTCGCCCGCGCCGACCGTCGCGGTGAACTGCCCGTTGGCGCCCACCTGGTAGGTCGGGCCGGTGCAGCCGCCGCCCGGCTGCGGGTCGCCGTGCTGGATGTCGCAGTAGGTGCCGGCCGCGAGCCCGGTCTGGAAGGTCCGGGTGATCGGGCCGCTCTCGTGGTTGAGCGCGACGTAGCCCTTGTTGCCGCGGCCGAAGGCGATCGCGTTGTTGCCGTTGGACCACCAGTTGGTCACGCCGGTGCCCGCGACGGCGTTGCGGAAGCCGACCATGTTGGCGATCTGCCGCCAGGCGTGGGTGCAGTTCCAGCCGTCCTGGTAGCAGGCGTTGACGGTGCCGCCGTTGGGCGGGCCGTCGTCGTTGTTGGTGAAGGCGTAGCCGGAGTAGACGTTGGGCGCGCCGTACGGCGAGGCGAGCAGGAAGACGTTGGCCAGCGTGTAGGTGTTGCCGTAGGTGTAGTTGAGGGTGGAGCCGTTGCGCTCGGTGTCCCAGTTGTCGATGAAGGAGCGCGCCTGCCCGCTCGGCAGGTACCCCCAGGAGGCGCCCCAGCCGGACAGGTTGGCGAGCTTGTCGCTGGTGAACATCCGCTTGAGGTCGGTGCCGACGCGGAACTCGTCGACGTCGCCGGTGCCGGTGTACTCGGTGGGCTGGACCGGTTCGCCGGCGCCGTAGATGACCTCCTGCACCCAGTAGGCCTTGGGGTTGGCCGTCTTCGCCTTGATCGCGGCGAGGTCGCCGGCGGCGATGTGCTTGGCGGCGTCGATCCGGTAGCCGTCGACGCCGAGGGAGCCCAGGTCGTCCAGGTAGCGGGCGATGGTCTGCTGGACGTACGCGCTGCCGGTGTCGAGGTCCGCGAGGTTGACCAGCTCGCAGTTCTGCACGTTGGAGCGGTCCTGGTAGTTGGTGATCGGCTGGCGGCAGGAGTGGAAGTCCTGGTCCTGGTAGGTGCCGGGGTAGGTGTACTTGGTGTACGCGGTGCCGCCGGTGCCGGTGCCGGAGCCGGCCGTCATGTGGTTGACGACGGCGTCGGCGATGACCTTGACCCCGGCGGCGTGGCAGGTGTCGACCATGTTCTTGAAGGACGTCCGGTCGCCGAGCCGCCCGGCGATCCGGTAGCTGACGGGCTGGTAGGAGGTCCACCACTGCGGGCCCTGGATGTGCTCCTGGGGCGGCGAGACCTCGACGAAGCCGTAGCCCTTCGGGCCGAGCGTCGAGGTGCAGGCCTGGGCGACGGAGTCGAAGCGCCACTCGAAGAGGGTGGCGGTGACGTCCTTGCCGTTGTTGGCGGGTGGGGCGGCCTGGGCGGCGGGGGCGCCGAGGGAGGTGGCGAGCGAGAGCGCCAGGGCCGCCGAGGCGGCGAGGGCGCCGGCCGCGCGGGCGGTCCGGCGGGTGGGGGCGGTGGTGACCACGTCGTCTCCTGGGGGTGGCTGGGGTGGGGGCAGCCGGGGATGAGCTGTGCAGGAAGAGCTATGCAGGAAGTTTCTGTAACTTGCCGGAAACTTGCAGCGCTGAACCTAGGGCCGCCGGGAGAGAGCGTCAAGGGCCTGGGATAAACGTTTCTGCACCGCCTGGGCCCGGACGCACGACAAGGGCCCGGCAGCCGTAGCCGCCGGGCCCCTCACCTGTCCTGGTTCACCGGGCCCGCGGGGGCCCGGTCCGGACTCAGCTGGTCTGGATGGAGGTGTCGTCGATCACGAAGCTCGTCTGCAGCGAGGCGTCCTCGGTGCCGGTGAACTTCAGGGTGACGCTCTGGCCCGCGTAGGACGAGAGGTCGAAGGTCCGCTGCTGGTAGCCCGCCGCCGCGTCCACGTTGGAGTACGTCTTCAGCGTGGTCCCGTTCACCGACACGGCCAGCTTGTCGTACGCGGTGCTGCCCGACTCAGCGGTGTCGATGTGCAGCCAGAAGCTCAGCGTCGCCTTGCAGCCCGCCGGGATCGTCACCGTCTGCGCCAGCGTGTCGGTGTGCGAGGAACCGTAGCCGTTCAGCCACGACTTCCACGAACCACCGTGCGCAGCCTGCGAGGAGCTGTTGTCCACCACACCGGAGCTGGTCGTCCACGGCGCCGCCGAACCCGTCTCGAAGCCCGCGTTGCCCAGCAGCTGCGCCGGCGTGCAGGTACCGCCACCGCCACCGGTCACCGTCCACGTGAAGCTCGCCGTACCCGACTTGCCCGCCGAGTCCTTCACCGTCACCGTCACGCTCGACGAACCCGCCGTGGTGGCGGTACCGGTGATCGCACCGGTCGAGGCGTTGATCGCCAGCCCGGCCGGCAGACCCGTCGCACTGTACGACAGCGGCGCGGCACCACCGGAAGCGTTGATCTGGACGTTCACCGCACCGCCGACCGCCGTGGACTGGTCACCGGGGCTGCTGACGGAGACCGCGCCGCTGCCGGCCGGCTTGGTGAGCAGGCAGCCGGCCACGTTGAGGTCGATGACCCGGCCGTTGCCGAGGCAGGTGGTGAACCAGTAGGTCTCCTCACCGTAGCTCTGGCCCTTGGTGGCCGTGGTGGTGCCGTCCGCGGCGACCTCGCACGGGTTGTCCAGGGTGCACATCTCGCCGTTGTCGTTGCCGGTGTTGTTGATGCCGATGATCCGGCCGCTGGCGGAGTCGATGATCGGCGAACCGGAGGTGCCGTGCGTGGTGTTGCAGCCGGAGCTGTAGCGCAGCGAGTCGTGCCAGGTCCACTGGTCCTCGCGCAGGGTGGGCACGAACCCGTTGACGGAGCAGTTCCACACCTGCTTCCAGTACGAGGAGGGTATGTACATCGCGGCGCCGTCGGTCGGGTGCGTGTCGTTGACGGTCAGCGCGGTCGCGCCGTACTTGGAGCTGATCGAGCCGTAGGTGTCGGTGAGTTGGTAGAGCGCGACGTCGGTGCCGGTCATGGTCGCGTAGACGACCTTGTCGGCCTGGACGGTGCCGAGGCTGTTTCCGGCGCCGTCGAGCAGGGTGCCGCTGCGGCTCGCGCTCGCGTTCTGGATGACCTGGCCGGCCGTGGGCATGGTCGGCAGGCAGTGGCCGTTGGTGAGCATCAGGGCCCGGTCTCCGGCCACCGAGGTGGGGTAACGCACCAGCGAGGCCGAGCAGTTGCTCAGCGCGATGGTGGAGGTCAGGTCGCTGGCCTGGACGGCGTGCGCGGGGGCGGCGGCGAGGGTCAGCCCGCCCGCGACGACGGCGCCGACGCCGGCCATCGCGGCAAGTCTCTTGAACATGGCTCTCCTTGTGGGGGATCGCGGGGTGTACGACTGGTCGCCGAGGCCCGCGCCGCACGAAAGTGCCATGGTCACTTCAAGTGGTCAACCGTATTGGCCGAACTCGCCGACGGCAATCGTCCGTTGCGGCCCGGGGCGGCAACCATCCGCCCCGGTATGCCCGTTAAGGGCGGGCGCGGTGGCACCCCACGGCACCGGCCGTGCCCGCCCGTCGGGGCGTCATGTCCGCCCGTCCACCCGTCCGCTCGCCGCCAGGGCTACGGCTGCGGGAAGGAGTTCTCGTCCAGCTCGTCGGTCTTGGCGTTGCCGCCGACCGTCGGCTGGAGGGTGATCGACCAGGACGTCGCGGTGCGACCGGTCTCGAACGCCAGCGTGTCCTGGAACTTGGTGAACCGGCAGCTCTGCGTGAACGCCTTCGTGTCGGAGTCCCAGTCCACCCCGCCCGCGAAGTACACCTCGTACGTGCCGTCCTCGACGCCCTCGATGCTGGCCTTCTGTCCCTTGGCCACGTACACCGAGTGCACCGACTTGCCGTTCAGCGCGAGCGAGACGACCGCGTCCCCCCTGCCGCCGTTGTCGACCTTGAACACGCCCTGGCCGCGCAGCCGCCCCTCGCGCACCAGGGTGCCGTTGTCCAGCGAACGGGACTGCTGCTTCGGGGTCTGCGGGACGGCGAAGGTCGTCGGGTAGCCGGCCGCCGCCATCTTGGCCAGGGCCGCCGACACCGCCGCCAGGCCCTCGGAGGCGCCCAGTTCGGCCTGCGCGGAGCCCACCGCGCAGACGCCCCTGCTCTTGATGTCGCCGCGGACCTTCGTCGCGTCGGTGGCCAGCGAGGTCAGCGCCCTCACCAGCTCGGTCTGCGCCGTCGCGACCGCGGCCGGCTCGTCCGCCAGGCCCAGGCTCCGCCCGGCCGTCCGCGCGCTGGTGGCGATGCCGCCGAGGACGCCGTCGAGGTCGCCCAGGGTCTTGGCCCCGGCCACCTGGCCGAGCGCGGTGTTCACCGGGTCGATGGTCGTGCCGAGCACCGGGCCGTACGGCGGCGGCGTCGGGGTGGGGGTCGGCGTCCGCGTCGGCGCGGGCAGCGCCGGGGCCGCGCCGGTGGACGGCCCGCCCGCGGCGCTCCCCCCGCCGCCCCTGGCGCCGCTGGTGCCACTGGAGCAGGCCGCGAGCAGCAGTACGGTGCCGACGGCCAGACCGGCCTTGGTGATGGACTTCATGAATCCCGCCCCGGTGATGCCCCGCGCACACAGCGTGCACGTGTCCGCCGCCATGCTGGCGGCCCCGCCCGGCGCGGTCAACCGGATTCAGGGGGCGTGCAGAGGGCGTGCAGGGGGTGCCCGGGGGCGCTGATCGAGGTCAACTACGATCGGGGCGTGCTCAGCCTCACCGGATTCCCCCTCCAGATCGTCGCCTCGGTCGTCGCGATCCTCGTCTTCGGCGCCACCATGTGGCTCTGGCCGCGCTTCGGCGGGAAGGGCTGGAAGTCCTGGACGGGCCGGATCGGCGCCTTCCTCGCCACCCAGATCGCCGTGCTGGTCGCCATGGGCCTGATCGCCAACGGCTACTTCGGCTTCTACAGCTCCTGGAGCGACCTGCTCGGCACCGACGGCAAGCCGGGCACGGTCGTCGACCACACGCCGAACGCCTCCGTGGCCGTCACCGGCGAGCAGAAGTTCTACTCGGCCCAGGGCTCGGACCGGGAGCGCTCCGGGCTGATCCAGCAGGTCGCCGTCAAAGGAGCCTCGACCGGCCTGAGCACCGAGGCGTTCGTCTACCTCCCCCCGCAGTACTTCCAGCCGGACTACGCGCAGCAGCGGTTCCCGATGGCCCTGGTGCTCACCGGCTACCCGGGCACCCCGGAGAAGCTGATCTCGCTGATGCAGTACCCGGCCTCCACCCTCACCGCGATCGAGCAGAAGAAGCTGCCGCCGACCGTCCTGGTGATGATGCGCCCCACGGTCGTCGGCAACCGGGACACCGAGTGCGTCGACGTGCCGGGCGGCCCCCAGGCGGAGACCTTCTTCACCACCGACCTGCCCAAGGCGCTCGCCACCACCTACCGGCTCGGCACCGATCCGGCGAGCCGCGCCGTCATCGGCAACTCGACCGGCGGCTACTGCGCGCTCAAGTTCGCGATGCGCAAGCCCGACGCCTACCGCGCCGCGGTCGCGCTCTCCGGCTACTACAGCGCGGCGCACGACGAGACCACCGGCGACCTCTTCGGCGGCAACGACCAGCTGAAGCAGCAGAACGACCTGCTGTGGCGGCTGAAGAACCAGCCGGCCGCCCCCGTCTCCCTGCTGCTCACCACCAGCTACGACGAGAACAACTACGCCGACACCCAGGCCATGGTCGGCGCCTTCAAGGCCCCCACCAAGGTGTCCACCATCACCCTGGACACCGGCGGCCACAACTTCCACACCTGGACCCGGGAGATCCCCCCGGCCCTGGAGTGGCTCGGCCAGCACCTCACCATGCCGAAGGCCGCCTGACCACGCCGAAGGCCGCCTGACCGATCCCCCGGCGGCCCGCCCGATCACCCGATCACCCGATCGGCCCCGCAGATCACACCCGTCTCACAGCGTCGTCTCACGCTCCTCTCAGCCGCACCACGCACGGTATGGCGCATGACCACGACCAGCTACTCCACTCCGGCCGGCGAACCGTGGCCCGAGGCCGCGGACTTCCCGCCGCCGGAGGTGCCGCAGCCGGACCCAGCCCGGCCGGACCCGGCGCCGCTCTTCCCCGAGCAGCCCCTGCCGCCCGCCGGCCCCAAGGGCCCCGCCTCCTGGTCCGGCCGGCTGCGCACCCTCCCCGCCCGCGCCTGGCGCGGCCGCGCGGACGACCCGCGCTGGGTGCGCCCGGCCCTGCTGGCACTGCTGGCCGCGACCGTCGTCCTCTACCTCTGGGGCCTGAGCGCCTCCGGCTGGGCCAACGCCTTCTACTCGGCCGCCGTCCAGGCCGGCAGCCAGAGCTGGAAGGCCTTCTTCTTCGGCTCCTCCGACGCCGGGAACTTCATCACCGTCGACAAGCCCCCGATGTCGCTGTGGCCGATGGCCCTCTCGGTGCGGGTCTTCGGCCTGTCCTCCTGGTCCGTGCTCGCCCCGCAGGCCCTGATGGGCGCCGCCACCGTCGGCGTCGTCTACGCGACGGTGCGCCGGCGCTTCTCCCCGCTCGGCGGCCTGCTCGCCGGGGCCGCCCTGGCGCTCACCCCGGTCGCGGCGCTGATGTTCCGCTTCAACAACCCCGACGCGCTGCTGGCCCTGCTGCTCACCCTGGCCGCGTACGGGCTGGTGCGGGCCATCGAGGCGGCGGGCACCCGGTGGCTGGTGTTCACCGGGGCGATGTTCGGCCTGGCCTTCCTCACCAAGACCCTGCAGGCCTTCCTCGTCCTGCCCGCCTTCGCGCTGGTCTACCTGGTCGTCGCGCCCACCGGCCTGTGGCGGCGGGTGCGGCAGCTGCTGCTCGCGGGCGCGGCCATGGTGGTCGCGGGCGGCTGGTGGGTCGCGGTGGTCGAACTGCTGCCGGCCTCGGCCCGCCCGTACGTCGGCGGCTCGCAGGACGACAGCTTCCTCTCCCTCACCTTCGGCTACAACGGCCTCGGCCGGATCAACGGCGACGAGACCGGCAGCGTCGGCGGCGGCGGGCGGCTCCCGGCCGGGCTCGACCTGCCGGCCGGGGCGATGCGCGGCGGCCGCGGCTGGGGCCAGACCGGCCTCACCCGGCTGTTCGGGAGCGACATCGGCGGGCAGATCGCCTGGCTGCTGCCGGCCGCGCTGATCCTGCTGGTCGCCGCCCTGTGGGCGACCCGCCGCTACGCCCGCACCGACACCGCCCGCGCGGCGTTCCTGGTGTGGGGCGGCGCGATGCTGTCCACCGCGCTGGTGTTCAGCTTCATGTCCGGGATCTTCCACCAGTACTACACGGTGGCGCTCGCCCCGGCCGTCGCGGCGCTGGTCGGCATGGGCGTGGACGGCCTGTGGCGGGCCCGGCACCGGCTTCCGTGGGCGCTGGTGCTGGCCGGCACCCTCGCGGTGACGGCGGTGTGGGCGTTCGTCCTGCTCGGGCGGAGCTCGGAGTTCGTGCCCTGGCTGCGCTGGGCGGTGCTGGTCGGCGGGCTGGTGGCGGCGGCCGCGCTGGTCGCCGGACAGCTGGCCGGGCGGGCCGACGGGCGGCTCGGCGCCCGGATCGCCTCGGTCGCCGGCCTGGTCGGCCTGGCGGCGGCGCTCGGCGGGCCCGCCGCGTACGCGGTGGACACCGTCGGCACGGCGCACAGCGGCTCCATCGTGACGGCCGGGCCGGCCGTCCAGGGCGCCTCCGGTCCGGGCGGCGGCGGCCGGCACGGCGGGCAGGGCTTCGCGGGCAACGGGCGGACGTTCCAGCCCGGCCAGAACGGCGGCGGGCAGAACGGCGGCGCACCCGGCTTCCCCGGCGGCGGCGGGCAGCACGGCGGCTGGCCCGGCGCCCAGGGCGGCGGCAACGGGTTCAACGGCGGGGGCAACGGCGGCGGCCAGGGCGGCTTCAACGGCGGCAACGGCGGCTGGCCGGGCGGCGGTTCGGGCAAGGGCCCGGGCGGCGGCAACGGTCACCGCGAGCGCGGCACGGGCGCCAACCCCGGCACCGCCAACCCGGGCACCGGCAACCCGGGCAACCCCGGCAACCCCGGCAGCGGCGAGGACCCCGGCACCTTCGGCCCCGGCGGCATGGGCGCCACGGGCGGCATGGGCGGCCTGCTCGGCGGCACCAAGGTGAGCGAGGAGGCCTCCGCCCTGCTCAAGGAGAGCGCCGGCCAGTACACCTGGGCGGCCGCCACCAGCGGCTCGCAGAACGCCGCCAGCTACCAACTCGCCACCGGAGAGCCGGTGATGGCCCTCGGCGGCTTCAACGGCACCGACCCCTCGCTCAGCCTGGCCGGCTTCCAGAAGTACGTCCAGGAGGGCAAGGTGCACTGGTTCATCGCCGGCGGCTCCCACCGCGGCTTCGGCGGGGCCGAGAGCGGACGGGGCGACACCGGGGAGAAGGAGTCGGAGACCTCCCAGATCGAGAGCTGGGTGACGAGCCACTTCACCGCGAAGACGGTCGGCTCCACCACCTTCTACGACCTGACGGCCCCGACCTCCTGACCGTCCGACCTCCTGACCGTCCCACCCCAGGGGGGGGGCCCCCCCCCCCGCGCGGCCCCCCCCCCGCCCCCCCCCCCCCCCCCCCCCCACCCCCCCCCCCCCCCCCCCCGGGGGCCCCCCCCCCCCGGGGGCGGCCCCCCCTCGCGTTGCCCCCTGGAAAGCCCCCGTCGGCCCCGGCAGCCCCCGTCAGGCGGAGGGGCAGTGCGTCCCGGCGGCGGGCAGCGTGCCGTCCACCAGGAACGCGGCCACCGCGTCCCGCACGCACCCGCTCTTGTCGTAGCCGGTGTGCCCGTCGCCGTCCCGGGTGAGCAGGACGGCGTCGGCGAGGTTGGAGGCCATCCGCTGCGCCCACGGGTACGGCGTGACCGGGTCGGCGGTGGAGCCGATCACCAGGATCGGGGCGCTGCCCTCGGCCCGGATCGGGGCGGGCCGTTCGGCGGTGCGGTACGGCCAGGAGCGGCAGTCCGGGGCGAACAGCGCAGCCGAGGTGTCGTGCCGGCTCATCAGCGGGGCGCGGGCGGCGAGTTCGGTGCGGTCGGTGCGCAGGTCCCCGGCGGTGGGGGCCATCAGGGCGTCCGCGCAGCTGATGGCGGCGAAGGCGTCCGCCGCGGTGGAGTAGCCGCCGTCCTCGCCGCGGCCGTTGGCGCCGTCGGCGAGGGCGAGCAGTTCGGCGGCGTCGCCGCGGGTGATCGCCGGGTCGAGGGCCTGGCGCAGCCGCTCCCAGGAGCGGTGGCCGTCGTAGAGGGTGTCGAGGGTGCCGTTCCAGGCCAGGGTGGCGGTGAGGCGGCGGCCGTCGGCGGCGGGCAGCGGGTGTGCGCGCAGGCCGTCCAGGAAGTCGGCGAGCCGCTGCGGGGCGGCGGCGCGGTCGCGGCCGAGGGGGCAGTCGTCGCGGCCCGCGCAGTCGGCGGCGAAGTCCCGCAGCGCGGTCTCGGTGGCGGCGGCGGCCTCGACGTTCAGCCGGACCGGGTCGAGGCTGCGTTCGAAGGCGCCGTCCAGGGCGAGGCGGCCGGTGCGGGCGGGGAACTCCTCGGCGTAGAGGGCGCCCAGGTAGGTGCCGTAGGAGCTGCCGAGGAAATCGAGCCGCCGTTCGCCCAGGGCGCCGCGCAGCACGTCGAGGTCGCGGGCGGTGTCGCGGGTGGAGAGGTGGGGCAGCAGCGTGGCGTACCGGGCCTGGCAGGCATCGGCGAGCACCCGGCCGCGGTCGTAGCCGGGGTCGTCGGTGCTGGTCCACTCGTCCCGGGTGCGGTCGTCGAGGCAGTGCACGGGGGTGGTGCGGCCGGCGCCGCGCGGGTCGAAGCCGACCAGGTCGAAGTGGTCGGAGAGGGTGCCGCGGTAGTCCTCCCAGCCCCAGACCACCCGGTCCACGCCGGAGTTGCCCGGCCCGCCGGGGTTGAGCACCAGTGCGCCGATCCGCCGGTCGGCCTCGGTGGCGCGGATCCGGGAGACGGCGACGTCGATCGTCTCGCCGCCCGGATCGGCGTAGTCCAGCGGGACCTTGAGTCCGGTGCACTGCGCGACCGGCTCCCCGGCCGGGCGCTCAGGCCGGTCCGGGCAGTCCTTCCAGTCCAGCGGCTGGAGGTACAGGGCCGCGAGCGCGGGGGCGGCCGTGCCGGGCACCAGGTCCTGGGGCCGGGCCGCGGCCGCGGTGCCGGGCCGGCGGGCGCCCGGGTCCGAGGGCCCGGTGCAGCCCGCGGCGAGCACGAGGAGGGCGACGGTGAGCAGGGCGCGGAGCGGGCGACGGGGGTTCGACGAGTGCACCGCCCACGAATACCACCCGGCGCCCGCTCCCGTCACACCAGCATCTGCCGTAACGATTCCTCAGCCTCCGCACTGCTGCAGCATGGCCTGCTTGTCGGCCACGGTGACGGGGAGCTGGTACTTCAGGGAGACCTGGGCGAAGCGGACGGCGTACGAGCAGCGGACGGCGGTGTTGGCGGGGAGCCAGGTGGCAGGGCCGGAGTCGCCCTTGGAGGCGTTCTGCGAGCCGTCGGCGGGGATCAGGTTGAGCGGGTCGTTGGCGATCTGGACGCGCTTGGCCTTGTCCCACTTGGCGGCGCCCAGCTGCCAGTCGTAGGACAGCGGCATCACGTGGTCGATCTGGATCTTCGTGGCCTGCTGCTTGGTCCACTGGACGTTCTTGCCGGTGTACGGGTCGTAGATGGTCATCGCGGTGACGACGCAGTTCGAGCCGTCCTTGCGCTCGACGGCGGTGCCGTCGCGGGCCAGCAGGTCGTTGCGGGTGTCGCAGTTGTTGTGGCCGAGCGGGACGCCGTCGACGTTGTCCGTCCAGGCGGGGCCGAACTCGTTGCGGTCGTAGCCGTCCTTGGGGCCGGCGGCGGCGGTGGCGACCTTGGCTATCACGTCGCGGCCCGCCTTCTGCTCCTCCGGCGTGGTCAGCGGGGCCAGGCCGGGCTTGGTGCCGTCCGGGTTCTGCAGCGGGCTGGTGCCCAGGCCCCCGGCGGGCGCGGCGGAGTCGCCGCTCTTGTGGTCACGGCCGCCCAGCAGCCAGCCGGCCAGCGCGAGCGCGCATATCAGGAACACGGTGGCGGCGGACAGGGCGGTGCGGCGGGCGGGCACGGATAACTCCCGGGATCTGGGGCGGGTTGACGGCGAACCAGCAGATCAGCCACCCCGAGAGCAGGTCAAGGCGGCGCCACGCGAACCCCGCCCACCATGTCGAAGCTCACACCCCGGGCGTCAGCCGCCGATGGCGGACATCGGGCGGTCGGGCCGGACGAAGTCGTCGGAGTTGACGGCGTGTCCGGGCCCCTTCCCGGCCACCGAGGCCCGCCAGGCCGCCTCGATCCGGTCGTCGTCGGCACCGCCGCGCAGCAGCGCGCGCAGATCGGACTCCTCCGTCGCGAACAGGCAGTTGCGCAACTGGCCGTCGGCGGTGAGCCGCACCCGGTCGCAGCCCCCGCAGAACGGGCGGGTCACGGAGGCGATCACCCCGATGACGGCGTCCGTGCCCGCGACCCGCCACTCCTCCGCCGGGGCGTTGCCCCGCCGGCCCACGGGCAGCAGGTCGAAGCGCTCCCCGAGCCGCTCCAGGACCTCCGCGGCGGTGACCATCGCCGAACGGTCCCAGGCGCCCTGCGCGTCCAACGGCATCGACTCGATGAACCGCATCCGGTACCCGTGCTCCACCGCGAAGGCCGCCAGCTCCGGGATCTCGTCCTCGTTCACCCCGCGCACCGGCACCGCGTTCACCTTCACCGGCCCCAGCCCCGCCGCCCGCGCCGCCGCCAGGCCCGCGAACACGTCCGCGATCCGGTCCCGCCGCGTGATCCGCGCGAACCGCTCCGGGCGCAGCGTGTCGAGGCTGACGTTCACCCGCTCCAGCCCCGCCGCCCGCAGCGCCACCGCCGTGCGGGCCAGCCCGATCCCGTTCGTCGTCAACGACACCTCCGGCCCCAGCGCGGCGATCCGCCCCACCAGGTCCGGCAGGCCCCGCCGCAACAGCGGCTCCCCGCCGGTCAGCCGCACCGAGGCGATCCCCAGCCGCCCGACCGCGATCCGCACCAGCCGCACCACCTCGTCGTCGCCCAGCGCCTGCGCCCTCGGCAGCCAGTCCAGGCCCTCGGCCGGCATGCAGTAGGTACAGCGCAGGTTGCAGCGGTCGGTCAGCGAGACCCTCAGGTCGGTGTGGACCCGGCCGAAACGGTCCAGCAGCGGGCGCGGTGCGGTGTTCATCGACCCAGTACAGGGGCCGGCGGGCCGCAGGACCAGCGGCCGAACCGCCGGGGGGCGGCCACCACCTGCGGGTTCCCCTTGTGCATTCGTACAACTGTGGGTTCGTACGGCTGCGCGGCGGCGGCCCCGGCGGGCAGGCTGGGCCCATGCAGACCACCGAAGACCGAACCGGGCCCGTCGCCGCACTGGTGCTCGCCGCCGGGGGCGGGCGACGCCTCGGCGGGCGGCCCAAGGCCCTGATCCGGTACGCGGGCCGCCCGCTGGTCGAGCACGCGGTGGCGGTGGTGCGGGCGGGCGGCTGCGCGGACGTCACGGTGGTGCTGGGCGCGGCCGGCGAACGCGTCCGCTCCACGGCGCACCTGCCGGGCTGCCGGCTGGTGGCCAACCCGGACTGGGCGGGCGGCATGGGCTCCTCGCTGCGCGTCGGGCTGGCCGCGCTGGCGCCGGAGGTGTCGGCGGTGCTGGTGATGCTGGTGGACACCCCGGGCGTCACCGCGGCCGCGGTGGCCCGGCTGCTGGCCGCGCACCGGGCCGGCGCGGAACTGGCCGCGGCGGCCTACGCAGGGCGGCGCGGGCACCCGGTGCTGATCGGCGCCCGGTACTTCGCGCAGGCGGCCGCGGGCGCCTGCGGCGACGCCGGGGCCCGCACCCTGCTGGCCGCGCACCCGGACGCGGTCACCCTGGTCGAGTGCGCCGACGTCGCCGTCCCGGACGACCTGGACACCCCCGCCGACCTGGCCCGCTGGTCCGCCGGCTGACCGCACCCCGCCGGCCCGGGTGCCCGAAGCACCCGTGGCGGGCACCGGCCGGGCGCACACCCCTGATCCGACCCTGAGGATTGCCCCATTCCGCGCCAAGGACCCACCGTTTCGGGGAGCATGGAAACCGTTCCACCACCCGACTCGAACGGACGGAGCCCGCGATGGCCGGACTGCCCGACGACTTCACCGGACACGACCCCGCGAGGCCAGGGCACGGGGCGGGCGGTGGCGCCCGGGCGATCCGCTGCCCCGCCTGCCGCCGCGAGCACCTCTACGAGCCGCCGTCGCTGCCCTGTCCGTGCGGCGCCTCGCTGAAGGTGCCGCTGCTGCGCGGCGGGGTGCCGGTGCAGGTGCGGTTCCGCTCCTGGGAGGACTCCTGGCTGAGCATGCGCTGCCCGCACTGCGGCCGCTCCGACCAGTGGCCGCAGCCCGAGTTCACCTGCAACTGCGGCGCCACCGTCCGGCTGCCGGTGGACCGCACCACCCGGCTCGGCGGCGGCACGGCCGGCCCGCTCGCCACCCCCGGCCCGCAGGCCTCCCGCCCGTACCCGGCCCACCCGATGAGCGCCCCGGTGCCCGCCCCGCCCGGCGGCTCCGGCGGCCAGCCCAAGCCGTTCCGCCACCGCGCGCCGTTCCGCCCGCACCCGGTGCGCACCTCGCAGGACGCGGTCTTCACCGCCGCCCGCTACCTGGAGTGGCTCGGCTTCGACGACCTGGAGCTGACCGAGGCCCAGGAGCGCGACGGAGTGACCCTGCTGGGCAGCCGGATGGTCGCCCAGGTGGACACCTGGACCGAGCCGGCCGACGTGAAGTCGGTCGAGTGCCTGTGGCTGCAGACCCTGCACGCCGAGGAGATGGCCGCCGCCATGTTCACCCTGGCCGGCTACTCCCACCAGGCCACCGTGCGCGGCGAACAACTGCTGGTCGCCCTGTTCAGCCTGGACCTGGCGGGGGTGCCGCAGCCCGCCAACGGCGCCGCCGAGGCCCTGATGGAAACCGGCTGGACGTCCTGACCGACCGGAGGCCACCGGGGCGCATCCGCCAGGGCGCGCCCCGCGGATCAGGCCGGACAGGGCCTAGATCATTTCCCCCGCGAATGCAAGAACCTCCGCTCGTGATCTGGTGCACAAGCTCACCCCCGTGTTGAATTGCCGCCACAGCGCGGGCCCTTGCGCTGCCGTCGCCGTGCCGCCGACAGTCGACGGCGGCGACGCCGGGCAGGGCCGCGCCCCGCTGGATGGCGCACACAAGGAGGTGGCGTTGTCAGAGCACGGATGGGGCCCGAACGGCCCGAACGGGCGGGGGCGGGCGGCAGCGGAGGAGCCGGGCGACACCGTGTGGCGACTGAGGTCCCGGGGGTGCTGGCAGGAGGCGGCCGAACTGCTGCGCCCGGCCGCCGAACAGGACCCGACAGCGGCCCTGGCACGGGCCGAACTCCTCATCGAGCAGTGCCTGTTCACCGCCGCACAGTGGACCCAGGCGGAACAGGCGCTGCGCCTCGCGGAGGCCGTGGTGGCCAGCACCGAGCAGCGCGCGGCCGCAGCCTGCGCCCGCGGCTTCCTGGCGTACGTGGCCAGCGTGCTCGGCCCCCGGGACCGACTGGACGAGGCGCAGGCCGCGCTCGGACGCACCTCGGCACTGCTGCCGCCGGACGCGCCGGGCCGCCCACTGCTGGACTTCCGGCGCGGACTGGTCGCCGAGAACCTGCTGCGCGACCGCGGCGCCGCCTGGATCGCCTACCGCCGGGCGCACGACGGCGCGGGCGAACGCGGGGACGAACTGCTGCGCTCGTACACCTGGCGCCACCTGGCGGCGCTGGCCCTGGCCCGCGGGGACCGCGACCACGCCCGCGAGGGCTTCGACGCCTCGCTGCGGCTGCGCGAGCAACTCGGCTTCACGGTGGGGGTGGCGCCGGCGCTCGCGGCGCTCGCCGAGGTGTCCGAACCGGCCGAGGCCGCCCGGTTGCGCGCCGAGGCGGCCCGGCTCGTCCACGCCCTGGGCGGCGTGCCGGTCTGGCTCGCGCGCCAGTTGGGCACCACCCGCACGCCGGGGCCTCTCCCGGACGGGGCCCGCACGCCGGGGCTCCCCCCGGGCGGGGCCCACACGCCGGGGCCTCCCCCGGACGGGCGCATCACCCGCGAGACCTGGGGGACAATCAGCTAAGGTGAGCCTAACCTGGCCGGGGTGAGCAGTACCCCGGCCGGGTTCGCCTTGCCGTTCCCCGGGCACCGCCATGCCCCGGTCCGGCCGGGCCCGGGCGGGCCACCACCCCGACCGGGCACCGCCGGGCGGTCCATGGGCGGTCCCCGGTCGACCCGATGGGGCCCGCCCATGACCGCGAGCAGCACCCGGCCCGGCCCCACGCCGTGCGCCCCCCGCACCACCGAGGCGCACGCCCTCACCCCCGCGCCAGCCGCCACCGCCCCCGGCGCGACCTCGTACCACCGGCTCACCGCGCTCGCCCCTGTCCTGCGGGTGCGCTGCGCCCCGCCCCGCCGCGGCGACGGCTGGATCCCCGCCGCCGACCTGACCACCCGGCCCGAGGCGGTCCGCGAGCTGATCGCCCACGACGCCCGGCAGGGCCTGGCCCGCTACGGGCGGCCGCTGCGCCCGGACGTGGCGGCCGGCTTCGGCCTGCACCGCGTCGTGTGGCCGCTCTCGCTGCTGTTCACGCTGCCGTGGTTCCTGGAGCGCCGGGTCCCGCTGCTCGTCCCGGAGGACGTCTCGGTGCGCCGCGGCACCGACCGGGTGGAGCTGACGGTCCGCCCGGAGGCGTTCGCCTGCCTGCCGGACGACCCGGCGGCCGGCGTGCCGCAGGCCCGTACGGTGCCGGACGGGAACGCGTTGGCCGCCGAACTGCGGTGCGCGCTGGGCGGGTTCCTGGAACCGGTGCTGGCCGCCTTCCGGCCCGAGGTGCGGCGCGGGCCGCGGGTGCTGTGGGCGATGGCCACGGACGCGGCGGTGGAGGGGCTCTGGTACGCCGGCGGGCTGCTCGGGGAGCAGGAGCGGGCGCGCGCCGAGCTGTCCGCGCTGCTGGAGCCCCCGCAGGCGGGCGGCGCGGCGGCGGCACCGGCGTGCGCGCCCGGCGTGACCGGCGGCCCCGCTCCGGCCCCGTCCCCCTTCACCCCGGGTGCCGGTTTCGCCGCGCCGGCGCCCGGGTGCGGGGATGCTTCGGGCACCGACCGGGCCCGGGCCAGCTGCTGCCTCGTGTATACCGCCCAACCGGAGGACATCTGCGGCGGCTGCCCCCGCGTCATGCGGGGTTGACGAAAACACGTGCGAAGCCGGATCCGGAAAGCCCGGAATTCCGGGAATAGCCCGCTTCAAATGCATAAGAAAATGCGATTGTCGCGGGGTCAGAAATCCCTCTACTCAGCGCATTGGCACCGAATCGGCCATTCCCCCGCCGAGCATCCGCCATGATGGTCCCCGCCATCACGACGCAGGAACGCGACGCAGGAAAGCGAGGCTGGTTCCGGCGATGAAATTGTCCGACATACCGCTTGGCTGGGCCGTCACCGGAGGTGCGGGGCTGCTGGTCAGCGCGCTCCTGGTGGCCCTGGTCCGGAGCCGGGGATCCGCCGCCGCCGGAGGGCCGGATTCCTGGGAGCGTTCCGAGGAACGGCGCCGCCGCAAGGAATCCCTGTACGGCGGCGCCTCGTACACGCTGCTGTTCTGCTGCGCCGGTGTCGCCGCCGCGCTCTCCTTCCACGGACTGGTCGGCTTCGGGGTGCAGAACCTCGGGCTGTCCGGCGGCTGGGAGTACCTCGTCCCGTTCGGCCTCGACGGCGCCGCGATGTTCTGCTCGGTGCTCGCCGTGCGCGAGGCCAGCCACGGCGACGCCGCGCTCGGCTCCCGGCTGCTGGTCTGGCTGTTCGCCGGCGCCTCGGCCTGGTTCAACTGGGTGCACGCCCCGCGCGGCTTCGGCCACGCCGGCGCCCCGCAGTTCTTCTCCGGCATGTCCCTCTCGGCGGCCATCCTGTTCGACCGGGCGCTCAAGCAGACCCGCCGGGCCGCGCTGCGCGAGCAGGGGCTCGTCCCCCGCCCGCTGCCGCAGATCCGCATCGTGCGCTGGCTGCGCGCCCCGCGCGAGACCTACGCGGCCTGGTCGCTGATGCTCCTGGAAGGCGTCCGCAGCCTCGACGAGGCGGTGGACGAGGTCCGCGAGGACAAACGGGAGAGGGCCGTGGAGCGGGAGCGCCGCAGGCTCGCCGGCCGCCGCGAGCGGGCGGAGATCCGGGCGATCAGCCGCAGCAACAGCGCCTGGCGCGGACGCGGCGGCGCCGCACGGCAGTTGGAGTCCGGCTCGGAACCCGCCATAGCCGGCGGGCCCGCGGCGGAGCGGCCCGCCGGGCCGCGCGAGGTCGAGGCCGCCGAGGGCGCGGTGGTGCCCGCCGAGGGCACGGTGGCCCAGCCGGGCCTGCCCGCCCGCCCGGAGCGGCGCACCATCGACCTGACCATCGACGAGGACACCGTGACGCTGCCGCGGCTGGACTCGCTGGAGCGCAAACTGAAGGACCTGGAGCAGCAGTTCGGGTAGCCGGATCTAGGCCGCGGGCGTGCCGCTGAGCTCGAACCACATCCGCTTGCCGGACCCGCGCGGCTCCACGCCCCAGGCGTCCGCCAGCGCCTCGACGAGCATCAGCCCGCGCCCGGAGGAGGCCTGCTCCCCCGGGGTCCGGCGGGTCGGCCACAGGTCCGACTCGTCCTCCACCTCGACCCGCAGCCGGGCCCGGCCGCCGTCCGAGGCCGGCTCCCGGTAGAGCCGGGCGGTGAACATGGCGTCCCGGTCGGTGTGCCGGATGGCGTTGGTGACCAGTTCGGAGGAGAGCAGTTCGGCGGTGTCGATGAACTCGGCGACGCCCCAGCGGCGCAGCGCGTCGCGCAGCTCCGCCCGGACCTCGGAGATCCGCGCCAGGTCGGCCTGGCCGATCCGGCGGCGCAGCTGCTGGGCGGCCAGGCCGCCGGCCGGACCGTCCCAGCGCAGGAGCAGCAGCGCTATGTCGTCCTCGCGCTCGCTGGAGTCGGGGGGCGCGGGGCGCCTCCCGGGGGCGCGAGCGCCCCCAGCCGCGCCGGGCCCCCCCGCCACCGGCCGCCGCGCCGGGGGGCGCTGCCCCGCGCGCTCCCGGGGGCGCGCGCCAGCCCCCCCCACCCCCGGCGCGCGGGCGCCCCCACCCCGGCCAACCCGCCGACCTGCTCCCCACCGGGCCCACCCTCGCCACCGCCCGCACCTGGCAGCGCGAGCGCGGTGCCGAGC
>NZ_JBHWIJ010000129.1:0-1208 GCF_042732255.1 Kitasatospora sp. NPDC059803
TTTCAGCGCACCCCCCCCCCCAACACAAACACCCATTCTCGCCCCCCCCCAACCCCCCCGCGGGGCGGGGGGCCGGGGAACGGGTGTTCCCGGGCCACCGGTCGGGGCCGATCAGACCCCGGTCAGGCTGCGATCACTCGCTCCTCACTCCCTTCCGGTTCCGCCGAACCCTGACGACCACGACCAGCAGGGCGCCGAGGCCCGCCAGGAGCGCGCTCGTGAGGGTGAAGGGCACCACAGCGGCGCCGGTGTGCGGCAGGACCCCGCCGTTCGGGCCGGAGACGTTGCCGCCACCCGGCTGCGGGTAGCCGGCCGGCTCCGGTCCGTGGCCGACCTCCATCCCGTCGCCGTGACCGCCGTGGCCGTGGCCGTCACCCGGTTCGGGCTTGTGCTCGTTGCACTTGTCCCTGTCGCAGGGCGGGGCGCAGCGTGCGATCGCGGAGGACGGGGGAGTGGTGATCGGCGGGGTACCCGGCGCGGCGTTCGGCGGCAGGAAGGAGGCCGTCACGGTGTTGGTCGTGTCCTCCGTGATGACGCTGGAGCAGAAGAACATCTTCGCCTGCCCGGAGGCCAGACTGAACGTCCCCGCAGCGACGACGCAGGAGGCCTCCTGCTGGTCGTTCAGTGTGATGCCGCTGATGTCGACTGTGCCGGTGTTGGTGACGGTGATCCGCCAGTACGCCTTGCACTTGTCGCGGTCACAGTCCTCCTTGCCGTCGTTCTTGTGGAGAGTCGTCTCCTTGCCCCACGGACCGGACCCGCCCTCGGCGCAGTTGCCGGGGACGTCGGACTGGCAGACCTCCTTGTTGATGGTCAGCGAGGGAACGTTCGCCGTGGCCTCGGAGGGCGGGGTCGTGATGGGCGTCCCACCGGGACCGGGGAACGTGGCCGTGACGGTGTTCGTCGTCGACTCCGTCAGGTGGGAGCTGGAGCAGAAGATCTGCTTGTTCGTCCCTGCTACGAGGTTGAAGGTGCCGGCGGCTGTGGCGCATGCCGGGGTGACGGTGTCGGCCAGGGTGATGCCGTTGATGTCGACGCCGTCGGTGTTGGTGACGGTGATGCGCCAGTAGGCGGTGCCGCCGGGGGCGACGGTGGTGATGCCGGCCCAGGGGCCGTTACCACCGGGCCCGCAGTCGGCGGCGGTTGTCGAGGTGCAGACCTCCTTGACGATGGCCAGCGACGGCACGTTGGCCGTTGCTTCCGACGGC
>NZ_JBHWIJ010000129.1:1308-22507 GCF_042732255.1 Kitasatospora sp. NPDC059803
GGGGTGGTGATGGGGGTGCCGCCGGGGCCGGGGAAGGTCGCGGTGACGACGTTGGTGGTGGACTGGGTGACGTTGGGGAGGTTGCAGAAGATCTGCTTGTTCGCTCCCGGCGTCAGGTTGAAGGTGCCGGCGGCTGTGGCGCATGCCGGGGTGACGGTGTCGGTCAGGGTGATGCCGTTGATGTCGACGCCGGCGGTGTTGGTGACGGTGATGCGCCAGTAGGCGGTGCCGCCGGGGGCGACGGTGGTGATGCCGGCCCAGGGGCCGTTGCCGCCGGGCCCGCAGTCGGCGGCGGTTGTCGAGGTGCAGACCTCCTTGACGATGGCCAGCGACGGCACGTTGGCGGTTGCTTCCGACGGCGGGGTGGTGATGGGGGTGCCGCCGGGGCCGGGGAAGGTCGCGGTGACGACGTTGGTGGTGGACTGGGTGACGTTGGGGAGGTTGCAGAAGATCTGTTTGTTTGCTCCCGGCGTCAGGTTGAAGGTGCCGGCGGCTGTGGCGCATGCCGGGGTGACGGTGTCGGTCAGGGTGATGCCGTTGATGTCGACGCCGTCGGTGTTGGTGACGGTGATGCGCCAGTAGGCGGTGCCGTCGGGCGGGAGGGTGGTGACGCCGACCCAGGGGCCGCTGCCGCCGGGCCCACAGTTCGCGGCTGTGGTGGAGGCACAGACCTCCTTGACGATCGTCAGGGAAGGAACGTCAACTGCTGCCTCGGAGGGCGGGGTGGTGATGGGGGTCCCGCCGGGGCCGGGGAAGGTGGCCGTCACGACGTTGGTGGTCGAGGTGGTGACGTTGGGGAGGTTGCAGTAGATCTGTTTGTCTGCTCCCGGCGCCAGGTTGAACGTGCCGGCCGCCGTCACGCAGCCCGCGGTGACGGGGTCGGCCAGGGTGATGTCGTTGACCGGGACCGCACCGGTGTTGGTGACGGTGATCCGCCAGTACGCGGTGCCGCCCGGTGCGATGGTGGTGATGCTGGCCCAGGGGCCGTTGCCGCCGGATCCGCAGTCGGCGGCGGTTGCCGAGGTGCAGACCTCCTTGACGATCGCCAGCGACGGAACGTCAGCCGTTGCTTCCGACGGTGGTGTGGTGATGGGATGGCCACCGGGGCCGGGGAAGGTGGCTGTCACCACGTTGGTGGTCGAGGTGGTGACGTTGGCGAGGTCGCAGAAGACCTGCTTGTTCGCCCCCGGCGCCAGGTTGAACGTTCCGGCGGCCGTCACGCACGCCGGGGTCACGGCATCGGTCAGGGTGATGCCCGCGATGGGGACCGTCCCGGTGTTGGTGACGGTGATCCGCCAGTACGCGGTGGCACCGGACGGGATGATGGTCGTCTTGGCCCAGGGGCCGCTACCACCGCTGGCGCAGTCGGCCGCAGTGGTCGAGGTGCAGACCTCTTTGAGGATCGTCAGTGACGGAGCGTCGACGGTGGCCTCGGCGGGCGGGGTGGTGATGGGGGTGCCGCCGGGTCCGGGGAAGGTCGCGGTGACGACGTTGGCGGTGGCCTGGGTGACGTTGGCGAGGTTGCAGAAGATCTGCTTGTTCGCTCCTGCCGCCAGGTTGAAGGTGCCGGCGGCCGTGGCGCACGCCGGGGTGACGGGGTCGGTCAGGGTGATGCCGGTGATGTTGCTGGGGCCGTCGTTGGTGACGGTGATCCGCCAGTAGGCGGTTCCACCGGACGGAACCGTGGTGCCGCCGGCCCAGGGGCCGCTACCGCCGGGCCCGCAGTCGGCGGCGGTTGCCGAGGTGCACACTTCCTTGACGATCGCCAGCGAGGGAACGTTGGCGGTTGCTTCGGAGGGCGGTGTGGTGATCGGAGGTGTGCCGCCGGGGCCGGGGAAGGTGGCCGTGACGACGTTGGTAGTGGGCTTTGTGACGTTGGGGAGGTTGCAGAAGATCTGCTTGTTCGCTCCCGCTGCCAGATCGAACGTTTCGGCGGCCGTTGCGCATGCCGGGGTGACGGCGTCGTTGAGCGTGATGCCGGAGATGTTCACCGCACCGGTGTTGGTGACGGTGATGCGCCAGTAGGCGGTGCCGCCGGGGGCGACGGTGGTGACGCCGGCCCAGGGGCCGCTGCCGCCGGATCCGCAGTCGGCGGCGGTTGCCGAGGTGCAGACCTCCTTGACGATCGCCAGCGACGGAACGTCGACCGTGGCCTCGGCGGGCGGTGTGGTGATGGGGGTGCCGCCGGGGCCGGGGAAGCTCGCCGTGACGACGTTCGTCGTCGAGGTGGTGATGCCGGGGAGGTTGCAGAAGACCTGGGTGCTCGCCCCTGCCGGGAGGTTGAACGTTCCGGCGACCGTGGCGCATGCCGGGGTGACGGCATCCGTCAGGGTGATGCCGGAGATGTCGACGCCGTCGGTGTTGGTGACGGTGATCCGCCAGTACGCGGTGGCGCCGGGCGGAACGGTGGTGACGCCGGCCCAGGGGCCGTTACCACCCTCGATGCAGTTGGCGACCGTTGCCGAGGTGCAGACCTCTTTGACGATGGCCAGCGACGGCACGTTGGCGGTCGCTTCCGACGGCGGTGTGGTGATGGGGGTGCCGCCGGGTCCGGGGAAGGTCGCCGTGACGATGTTGGTGGTGGGCTTGGTGACGTTGGGGAGGTTGCAGAAGACCTGTCTGTTCGCTCCCGCCGCCAGGTTGAACGTTCCTGCCGCTGTGGCGCACGCCGGGGTCACGGCATCCGTCAGGGTGATGTCGTTGACCGGGACCGCACCGGTGTTGGTGACGGTGATGCGCCAGTATGCGGTGCCGCCGGGCGGGAGGGTGGTGATGCCGGCCCAGGGGCCGTTGCCGCCGGGCCCGCAGTCACCCGCGGTTGCCGAGGTGCAGACCTCCTTGACGATGGCCAGCGACGGAACGTTGGCGGTCGCTTCCGACGGCGGTGTGGTGATGGGGGTGCCGCCGGGCCCCGGGAAGGTCGCCGTGACGACGTTCGTCGTCGGGGCGGTGACGTCGGGGAGGTTGCAGAAGACCTGTCTGTTGGCCCCCGCCGCCAGGTTGAACGTTCCTGCCGCTGTGGCGCACGCGGGGGTGACGGCATCCGTCAGGGTGATGCCCGTGACGGGGACCGTCCCGGGGTTGGTGACGGTGATGCGCCAGTAGGCCGTACCGCCCGGTGCGACCGTGGTGAGACTCGCCCAGGGGCCGCTGCCGCCGGGCCCGCAGTCACCCGGGTTCGCCGAGGTGCAGACCTCCTTGAGCACGGTCAGCTCAGGTTTGCAGGACGGCCCGGGAGTCACCTGGAGGGTGACGGTGTTGGACGTGACCGGGGCCATGCCGTTGGTGGTCGCTGTGGCCTGGTCGCTCACCGAGGTGACGGTGCAGTCCTCGCTGACCTTGGTCTGGTAGCAGACCTGCGGCGGGTCGCCGACGAACGTCACCTGCATCTTCGGCTGGTTGTCCGGAGTGAACGACGCCCCGCTGATCAGGGTGAGGTTGGCGACGACCTGGATCGGTGAGGCGCTGATCGGGACGGACGAGATGTCGGCTTTCATGGTGGTGGTGTCGAAGGGGAACGTGCCCAGGGTCGTGCCGTTCGAGTCCTTCACGGTCACCGACGACTGCGCGAAGTTGACCGTCGTGGGATCGATGTCGACGAGGCTCACCGTGCCGTACGACGTCACGTGCCCCGTCTTGCCGTCGCAGTAGTACGCGCTCGGGTCGAGGCTGCCCTGCGCCTTGGTCTTGAGGCACGGGGAGGCGCCGGTGGTCGGGTCCATCGAGAACAGGAACCCGACGTCGCCGAGGCTGTACTTGCACTGGCCGTCGTAGGCGAACCCGTAGGGGCTGGTGTAGCCGCCGTCGACGTTGGGCGGGCCGTTGACGACGCCCGCGTTGCCGAACGAGCCGCACGGCGACTGAGTGGTCCAGTCGTAGCAGTACTCGGTGCTGTTCAGGGTCGGCGTGTTGCCCAGGTAGATCCAGTACGGGAACTCGGTGTCCAGGTGCCCGTTGGGGGCGGTGATGGTCAGCGGGATCTGGAAGTTGCTCTCGCCCGAGGCCACGTTGGTGCTGACCAGCGTCTGTAGGCCTGGCGCCGCGGCGATCGGGTTGCCGACGAAGTCGAAGCAGACCACGGTGCCCACCGGCGGGTTGGTCTCCGCGAGCACGCCGCCGACCACCGAGCAGACGCCGATGGCGGTGCCTGCGGAGTCGTACGTGGCGAAGACGTTGTCCGCGCGAGCGGCGCCGCCGGCCGTCGGAGTGACCAGGACCTTGGGCGTGGTCCAGCCGGTGCAGGCCGCGTTCGTCGTCGGGTCGAAGCAGGACATCACCGTGGGATTGGGCACCGGTTCGTTGTCGCTGACGTAGATCTTGCCGTTGATGACCGTCATCGTGCCCGAGTAGTCCCCGGTGAAGCCGCCCTGGCCCTCGTTGGGGGGCAGGCCGATGGAGAAGGTTCCGCAGGACGCGTTGGCGGTGGGGTCGTAGCAGAGGATCTCACCGGTGCCGGACACGGCGTAGATCAGACCGTTCGGCGCTTCCACCACGCCGCCGACGACACTGCCGGAGCCGGTTTGCAGAGGCACGAAGCCGCAGCTCTTCTGTGCTTGGAGGTCGATGCAGCCGACGCCGATCTCGGCGAAGGTCACCCGGCTGACGGCCGCGTAGTACAGCTTGGACCCGGACTGTACGTAGGTGGGCGTGCGGGTGCTGCCGAGGTCCCCACTCGTCCCGCCGACGGCCGCGGAGTTGAGCGGCTGGGGCCAGGACGCCGGTGTGCCGTCCGGCAGGGGACAGGGACCGTTCGTCAGCAGGTCCGTGCAGACCACGGCAGCCTGGCTGGACGCGCCGTGGTGGTAGATGTTCCACACCTCGGGCGTGGGCATGCCGTTGATGGTGGCGGTATAGAGGATCGGCGTGAAGCCGTCGCCGCCGGTGGCGGTGTTGATGGGGGTGAACGGCGGTGGGATCTGTACCACCTGACCGGTCGCCGGGGACGCGAACACCGGGTTGGTCGCCCGGATCGCGTTGGTGGCCGCCCCCTGGTCCGTCGACGTGAACGAGGTGCCGGCGTCGGTGGACCACTGCCTGCTGAAGCCCGGAGGCACCTTCAGCGAGTTCGGCACGTAGGACTGGGTCTGCGGGGTGCTGCCCGGGCCGCCCTGGATCACGTCGGTGATCACGGTGTTGGCGGGGGCGCCGTCCGGGTTGGTGGCCGAGACCACCCACTGGACGGTGTCGCCCTGGGTGGTGGTGGTGCTGCTGCCGGTCGCCAGGTCGGTCCCGGTCTTCTCCAACGTCACCGGTTGTTGCCGGCCCGCCGGCTTCCCGGTGGAGGGGGCACGCGGGGTGGCCGGGGCGGCGTGTGCCGGCAGTGTGAGCGAGGTGACGGTCGCGGCGACCGCCACCAGCACGGCGAGCGCGGCGCGGAAGGCCCGCAGAGCCTCGGCGGCGGAGCCTTCGCGTGGTGGCAGGAGCGCGACGGCGGTCCTGCGGGCCAGTCGCCCGATGCTCGCGACGATGCCGAGCAGTCCGGCCACTGCCGCGCGTGCCTCGGGTCCGTACGGGGACCGGGCGTGCAACGCCCCGCCCTGCCGTCGTACGCCGGATGGGGTTGCACGGCGGCGGTCCCGGGCCGTGCGTGTGGTCGCACAGCGCCTCATGACGATTCCTTTCGATCCTGCGCCGGGGCCGCGTCGGCCCGGAGAAGCGGAACGGGGGTTGCGGATGGTGTGGCGGCGCGTTGAGGGAGCAACAGAAGGGGGCCGGCCGAGTTGCCGGTACACGGGTCTGGGAGATGCGGTGGAGTCGGACCTACGGTCCGTCCGGTGGCGCCCGCCCGCGCCGGGGGCGCCGCACCGTCCGGACCGGTCCGGGGGAGAGCCGGCGGAGCGTCAGCCGCGATCGGCGGCGGCCTCGGTCGGGCAGCACCGTTCGGCACACCGGGTCGTGCGCATCGTCGGACGCATCGTCGGGCGGATCAGTGGCCGCGTCTGTTGCCGGTGTCTGGTGAATCGGTGCTCCCAGGGCCTGTCGGACGAACGGCCGGCGTCGGCGAGTACTGGACGCACGGGGCCGCCGCGCAGCAGGGCAGGACAAGCCGGGCTGTTCGGCAGTCAGTTTTTCTTAAAAAAATGTGATAAACGAGGCAATGCGGACAAATTGGCGAAGGTTCACCCGGCTGGCCACACCGCAGACCGCCGCCCGTGGCACACCCGGTTCCCGGGATCCGACGCCCGGCCCGGCCCGACCTCGGCCCGGCCGCTCCGGCGGCAGGGGTGGAGGGGCGGGGCTGCGATCAGAACGCGGGCACACCAAAGTGCCGCGCTGCGCCCCGCCGTGCCGCCCGCGCGGCCTGCCGGTTCTGTTCGGCGTCGACGAGCACCGTCCGGCAGATCGAGAGCCGTCCGCTGGTGCAGGCTGGGAGGACACGTTCTTCCAGGGAAAAACATGTCCTCCCAGCTCGCGCGGCGCCCTGGCACAGTGGCCGGTGTGAGCACGAACAACGACAAGCGCCGGGAGTTCGCCACGTTCCTGCGTGCCCGGCGCGCCGAGGTCTCGCCCCGACAGGTCGGACTTCCCGCGTACGAACGGTCCCGCAAGGTGGCCGGGCTGCGCCGGGAGGAGGTGGCCGGGCGGGCCGGGATCAGCGTGGACTACTACACCCGCCTCGAACAGGGCCGGCTGCCCGCACCGTCCGGCAGTGTCCTGGACGCGCTGGCCCGCGCCCTGCTGCTGGACGACGACCAGCGTGACTACCTGCGCCAGCTGGCCGACCTGGCCCCAGCCCGCCGACAGCGGCGTTCACGGCACCAGGTCGTGCCCGCCGCGGTGCTGGCCGTACTGGCCGATCTGCGGACCACGCCCGCCGTGGTCCTGGGCCGGTTCACGGACATCCTGGCCTGGAACGACCTCGCGGCCGAGCTGCTGCTCGACTTCGCCGCGGTCCCCGAGGAGCACCGCAACTACCTGTGGCTGACGTTCCTCGACCCGCGGGCGCGCGAGCGCCTGCCGGACTGGGACCTGTCGGCGGGCGAGTGCGTCGCCTACCTGCGGATGGACGCCGGCCGCTACCCCAGCGACCCCAGGCTCGCCGAACTGGTCGCCGAGCTGAGCGCCGAGGACTCCGACTTCCAGCACTGGTGGACCACCTACCGGGTCTCCGGCAGGAGCTTCGGCAGCAAGCGCATCCTGCACCCGGTCGTCGGCGAGGTCCGGCTGAACTGGCAGGTCCTCACCGTCGCCCAGGAACGCGACCAGTTCCTCGCGGTCATGCCCGCCGCCGACGAGGAGAGCAGACAACGGCTCACAGCCCTGAGCACACCGTAGGAACGCGCACGGCGCGACCGTGCGCTTTCCACCCACCCGGAAAGGAGGTGAAGGCGCGAGGAGCCCCGGATCACGAGGGGCCCGACGCCTTCACAGCACGCCATGACGACCACACTCATCACCGGAGCCACCCGCGGGATCGGCCTGGAGGCCGCCCGCCGACTGGCCGGGGCCGGACACACCGTCTACCTCGGGGCGCGCGACCTGGGGCGCGGCCGGGAGACGGCCGAGCGGATCGGTGCCCGCGCGGTACAGCTCGACGTCACCAGTGAGGAGTCCGTCCAGGCCGCCGCGCGGCTGATCCGCGAGGAGGCCGGCCGGCTCGACGTCCTGGTCAACAACGCCGGCATCTCGGGCAGGTGGAACCCGCCTGCGGAGATCACCGCCGCCGACCTGGAGAGCGTCTATGCCACCAACGTCTTCGGCCTCGTCCGCGTCACCCACGCCTTCCGGCCGCCACGGCCGACTACCGACAGGGAACGACGCGCATGAGCAACCTCGCACTCGTCACCGGCGCCACCTCCGGGATCGGCAGGGCATTCGCCGAGCGGCTGGCCGGCGACGGCTACGACCTGGTGCTGGTCGGCCGGCGCCGGGAGCGGCTGGAGGAGTTCGCCGCCGCCCACACCGGGGTCGAGGTGCGATCCGTGGCCGCCGACCTGTCCACCGGCGAGGGCATCGACACCGTCGCGCGGATCTGCGCGGCCGAACCGCTGACGCTGCTGGTCAACAACGCGGGCGTCGCCCACTACATGCCGCTCGCCGACCTGCCCGCGGACCTGGCCCGCGAACTGGTCGGCGTCAAGGTCCTCGCCCCCACCCTGCTCACCCGTGCCGCCGTCGCGGGCTGCAGGAGCGCGGCCGGGGCGCGATCATCAACGTGGCCGGCATGATCGCCTTCAGCGGCCCCGCCCCGCACTCCCAGCTGCCCCGCCGCGCCGTCTACGCCGGCGCCCTGGCCCACGTGGTCGCGATGAGCCAGACGCTGTCGGCCGAGCTCGAAGGCACCGGTGTCCAGGTCGAGGTCGTCTGTCCGGGGGTGGTGGCCACCGAGTTCCACGAGCGCCAGGGCCTCGATCTGAGCGCCGCACCCAGGATGAGTGCCGAGGACGTCGTCACCGCGGCCCTGCGCGGCCTGCAACTCGGCGAAGTCGTCTGCGCGCCCGGTGTCGAGGACGCGAGCCTCCTCGACGCCGTCTTCCGGGCCGAGCTGGCGGCGTTCGGTGCGCAGAGCCCCGAACTCGCCACCCGCTACCGGGCCGGCTGACCCGTACTCGCCCCCCGGTGGCCGGGTGTCGGCTACCGAGGGGCGGCCCCTTCCAGGTGGAGCGGGTGTCAGCTGGTCCGCGGCGGGTCGACCCGGGCCACCAGCCGGCTCGGGCCGTTGCCGGAGGCGGTCGCCCGGTCGGCGGGGTGGTCGGTGGTGCGGTCGCCGGGGTGGGTGACGGGGTGGTCGGCGGGGTGCAGGGTGACGTTTTCCGGGTAGAGCCGGCCGAGCAGGGCCAGGACGACGAGGTCGTCCTGGCCGGTGGCGTCCAGGACGGCGTCGCCCGCCTCCGTCCACACCAGCCCCGGTGCGCGCAGGGCCGTCCACACGTCCGCGGCGGCGGGCGGGTTGGTGGCCAGTGCGTCGGCGGGCAGCGCGTTGGCGCCCGTGGCGCCGTCCGGCCGGTGGGCGAAGCGGTGGCCGCGCAGGGCCTGGCCGAGGTCGACGTGGGCGGTGGCGCCGTCGTGGGTGAGCTCGATGGCGGCGGTGCGGGCCCCGTCGGCGACCGGCCCGGCGACGATGCGGCCGGTGAGCGGCCCCGGTGCGGCGGTGGCGGGCGGCAGGTGTTCGACGAGGGTGCGCGGCGCGGCGTAGTAGTCCCGCAACTCGGCGACGTGCGTGACGGTTTCGTCGGCGGCCGGGTCGGGGCGCCAGGTCAGCAGGTACCGGGGGGCGGTCAGGGGCGGCTGGTCGAGGACGGCCGGCAGGGCGGTGCCGCCGCTCGACTCGAAGCCGTAGCCGGCCGGGCCGGAGGGGTTGGAGGTGCCGGACGTGTCGGAGGTGCCGGTGACGGCGTGGCGGGCGAAGGCCACGATGCTGGTGTGCCGGATCCGGCGGACCAGGAGTTCGGTGAGGAACGCGTCCCGGGCCGGTTCGATGTGCCGCAGCCCGGTCGGAGTGATCAGCAGGGGGACGTCCTGCCAGTTGGTGAAGGGCAGCAGGGCGTCGCGCAGCAGGACGGCCTGGTGCAGCCACTCGTTGTAGAGCTGCATCGTGACGGGTCCGCCACGGCGGCCGAGGAGCAGGTCGGTCGCGGGAGGGGTGAGCAGGTGGCCGTAGCAGTGGCTGCGGACGATCAGCGGGCCGGCGGGCAGCGCGATCCGGTCGGCGAGCAGCCGCTCCAGGGCCGCGGCGGCCCAGGAGGCGAGCTCATGGCCGATCTCCTCGGCCTGCGCGCCCAGTTCGCGAGCGGCCGGGGCGCTGCCCGGGCCGATGGCCAGCGGCAGGGAGGTCTCCCGGGTCCCGAGGGCGAGGGTCGTGCGGATCTGGGTCTCCAGCACCTCGCTGTCGGCGGCGGTGAGGGCGTTGTCATCGATGACGCCCTGGAGCAGCGGCTCCGTGGCCGTGAAGAACTCACGGGCGGTCAGGGCGGTGCCGGCCGCGGGGAAGGTGTTCCAGCGGCTGCCGCCGAGAGCGGGCGTACTCGGGGTGGGCGCGATGGGCACGGGTCCTCCGAAGTGTCGATGGAGCGTTTCGATCGAGCAGAGGGAGCGTTTCGATGGAGCAGGGATGGAGCAGAGGTGGAGCGCCGGATGCGGGTCCGGCCCCTAATATGGATCGTGCGATACAGATTGCGGGCATGAAAAAATCAGTCGAGGGCGGCGAGCGCGACCTCCACGACGGGTTCGAGGGCTTCGGGGTCCGGTGTGATCTTCGAGGAGACCAGCAGCCCGTTGAGGAAGGTGACGAAGAAGGCGGCGAGGCTGTGCGGGTCGTGCCGCGCCGCGATCTCACCCCGTTCCGCCGCGACCCGCAGCACCTCCGCGAGCGCGTCCCGGCTGACATCCTGCATGTCCCGCACGGTGCGCCGGATCGACGAGTCCCCCGGTAGGCGCTCGCAGGCGGCATTGACCGCCAGACAGCCCCGACCGCCGTGCTCGGCGGCGATGCGGACCCGCTCCATCAGCATCGTGCGGATCGCCGAGCGGACATCCGTCCCCTCCTCCAGGCTGCGCAGCGCATCCGCCGCGAGGGTGGCGCGGTAGTGGTCCAGTGCGGCCCGGTACAGGCCGGCCTTGTCGCCGAACGCCGCGTACAGGGACCCCTGCCCGATCCCCAGGTGCTGGGTCAGGTCGCGCACCGAGGTCGCCTCGTAGCCGCGCGTCCAGAACAGCTCCATGGCGCGGCTCACCGCCGCCTCGGTGTCGAACTCCCGGGTCCTTGCCATGGTTTCACCGTAGCCTATCTGGATCGAATGCTCCAGATAGAGCGGCCGCGCTCCTCCCGACGTGAGGCCTCCGTGGAACCGGCGGATGCCCCGTGCGGCAGGTGGCGACAGCGAGACGGGCGGTCCGTCGGTGTGCCGTGGACCGCGGCGTACCGACGAACCGCCCGGGGCCTCAGCCGAACCAGCGGGCGAGGGCCGTGTCGAGCGGGGTGCCGTCGGTGTCGGTCCAGGCGAGGTAGCCGTCCGGGCGGACCAGGAGGGCGCCGGCGCCGTCCACGTCCTCGTCGGTCTTCGCCAGGACGTGCTCGACCCGGTCGGACCGGTCGCCGACCGACCGCCGCCTGCCGTCGAGGGAGAGCAGCAGGCCCCGGCCGGAGCGCATCAGCCGGCTCGCCCGGGTCGGGCCGTCCTCGGTGGTCAGGTCCAGGTCGATCAGCCGGGGGCCGACGCCGGGGTACCGGAGGTCCAGGCCGGACATCATGCCCGAGACGTACCGGTTGGTGTCGGGCAGACCCAGCAGCTCGGTCACGAGCTCGCGGACCGTGCCGAGCTCCTCGTCCCGGCCGGGATTCATGATCACGGCCTGGGCCCGGGTGTGGCGCAGCACGCGCGCGGCGACGGGGTGCCGCTCCTCGTGGTAGCTGTCGAGCAGACCGTCGGGCGCCCAGCCGCAGATCGTGCCGGCGAGCTTCCAGCCCAGGTTGACCGCGTCCTGGAGGCCCAGGTTCACGCCCTGGCCGCCGATCGGCATGTGGATGTGCGCCGCGTCCCCGGCGAAGAACGCCCGGCCCTCGCGGTAGCGCTCGACCTGGCGCACGGCGTCGCCGAACCGGGAGGCGGCGCGCAGTTCGCCCAGTTCGGTGTCGGGGCCGTACACGGCGTGCAGCGCCTCGCGGACCTCGTCGGCCGAGACCGGCGTCTCGCGGTCCGGGCCCTGTCCGGAGAGCCTGCCGAACAGCATCCGGTACAGGTCCGGGCCGATGGGGTGCAGGATCGCGTGGAAGCCGCCGGCCACGCGGGTGTACTGGCTGAAGTGCTTGCGCTCGGTGGGGACCGTCTCGGACCGGGAGGCGAGGGTGAGGTCGGCCGCGACGGCGGACATCCGGCGCTCCCGGCCGGGGAAGGGGACGCCCAGCAGCCGGCGGACCGTGCTGTGCCCGCCGTCGCACGCGACGAGGTAGCGGCCGCGGATCTCACCTCCGTCCCGGGCCTCACCGCCGCCGGGGGCGCCGTCCGCGTGCCACGTGATTGTGATCCCCTCCGGGTCCTGCGTGACCGCCGTCACCTCGTGGCCGCGGAGCACGGGGACGCCCCGCTCGCCGAGGAGCCGTTCGAGGTGGGCCTCCAGCCGGACCTGCGGAACGTTGACCGGGTGGGGGTACCGGGTGCGCCAGGGCCGGCAGTCCAGCTCGACCGGCAGGGTGGCGAAGTGCCCGCCGGTGGTCTCGGACGGCTCCTGCGCGAGCAGCGGCTCCAGCAGCCCGCGCAGGTCGAGTACTTCGGCGGTGCGCGGCTGGAGCCCGCCCGCCCGGGACTGGGTGCTGGGGGTGCGCTGCTTCTCGACGACGACGGCCGGCACCCCGGCCAGCGTCAGCTCGTAGGCCAGCATCAGCCCGGTCGGGCCCGCCCCCACCACGATGACCTCGGTTCGCACGATGACCTCCCGAAAGAAGAAACTGGGTGCAATTCTGCACTCAGTCTACCACGAGGTAGACTGAGTGCATGAATCAGCAGATGGGCCTGCGGGAACGCAAGAAGGAACGCACCCGGGAGACGATCGCGGCGACGGCGATCCGCCTCTTCCTCGACCGGGGCTTCGACCAGGTCTCGATCACCGAGATCGCGGAGGCGGCGGAGGTCTCCCGGCGGACCCTCTTCGCCTACTTCCCGACGAAGGAGGACCTCGTACTCCAGCGGTTCGCCGACCACGAGAGCGAAGCGGCCCGGACGGTGCGCGCCCGCCCGGCCGACCAGCCGCCGCTGGAGGCGCTGCGCGCCGCCATGCTCGACGCCCTGGCGCGCCGCGACCCCAACACCGGCCTGTGCGACGACCCGGAGGTGATGGCCTTCCTCCGCATGATCGTCGGTACCGAGAGCCTGGCGGCGCGGATGATCCGCTACACCGTGCGCGGAAGCGACGCACTGGCCGAGGCACTGCTGGAAGCGGGCGTCGACCCGCTCGACGCACGGCTGGTGGCCGCCCAGGTGATCGTGGTGCAGCGGGAACTGGCGGTCCTGAACCAGGAATGCCTGGCAGGCGGCGCGTCCGCCGACGACCGCTACCCGGAGGCCGTCCGCGCCGCCGAGCGGGCGTTCGACCTGCTGCGCGACGGACTGGGGCAGCACGGGTAGCGCCCAGGTGCATCGGCCTCCCGGGGCACTCCGAACTGTCGGGGGTGGGCGTCATAATCGCCACTGCCGTGATCACCGGATCTGCTGGAGGCCCTCGTTGTCCTCGTCGTCGTCCTTGCCGTCCTCGTCGCCTTTGCCGTCCTTGCCGTCCTCGTTGTACGACTTCGCGACCTGGGAGCCCCTGCTGCGGCTCCTGCGGGCTGACCACGCGCAGGCGCTCGCCGCGCCGGGCGGCGAGGTGGCGGGGCTGATCGGCCGGCAAGGGTGGAGCGTGCCGGTGAGGATGCGCTACCCGAAGGCCGGGCGGGCCATGCTGGTGTCGGACAACCAGGAGCAGCACGACGCGATCGAACGCGTCCGGGCGGCGCTCATCGAGGCCGGGACCGGTGATGTCGCCTTCGCCGTGGAGATACCGGCGAGCGGGAAGGCGGCGCTCCATCTGTTCGACCACGGCCCGGCCGTCGACCCGGGTATCGGCAACGCCCACCCCGGCGCGCTCACCCTGGTCGAGGGCGCGGTGCCCGAGCCGTGGCGGCGCCTGCCCGAGCCGGTGCCCGGGGCGGCGCCGGCCCCCTCCGTGGACCTGGAGCTGCTGGAGCGGACGCTGCGCGAGCGGATGCCCGACGAGACCGGCGCCACCGAGGAGGAGATCGCCGCCGCGGAGGCCCGCCTGGGTGTGGCGCTGCCCGAGGAGATCAAGGTGCTCTACCGGGTGACCGCCGCGCGGTGGTGGGAGCACAGGGAGAACGACGAGGACGTCGAGGAGGCTGAGGCGTGCTGGGAGGCGTCCGACCGCGTCGGCGACGCGCTCGGCTTCGAGCTGAGCTCCCTGAACGGGCTCGTCATCGCCGACCGCTCGCGCTCCTCGTTCCGTTGGGAGCACGCGGCGACGGAGGCGTGCGTCACCCCGCCCGACGCCGCCGTGCAGGACCTGGTCGGCTCGCCCGGGTGGATCGTCATCGGCGACACCGGCGGCGGGGACCTGGTGGTCGTCGACCTGACCCCCGGCCCTGGCGGCCACCTCGGGCAGCTCATCGTGCTCGACCACGAGCGGAGCGTCGGCGCCTGCCTGTTCGCCGAGTCCCTCACCGACCTGGTGCGGGACCCGGACCGGAGCTGGTACTCCGGTCGGAGCCTGGACCCGATGCCGGTGGTGGCGAGGCTCCACGGCGAAGTCCCCAACAGCGTCGAGGCGGCGGCCCACCCCGACCTGGAGGTCCTGACCCTCGGAGGGTGGCGCGGCGAACCGGTCAGTCTGACCCCTGTCATCGGGTTGCCCCGGCTCCGCACCCTCTACGCCGGCCCCGGGGCGCTCGCCGACCCCCGGGAGGTCACCCGGCTGACCGGACTGGAGTTCCTGGAGCTGACCCCGGAGGACTGGCGCTGCCTGCTCGACGCCGGCGCCGTCCCCCGCGGCCTGTCGGCCGCCGCCATCGAGGCCCCGAGCGACCACGACCTGCGCCCGATCATGGCCCTCGCGAACGAACTCCTCACCCTGTGGGAGCGCCCCCTGATCACGGAGACCGTCATCGAAGGCGACCTCGGCCCCCTGCCGTAGCCCTGTCGCGGATCTCGTGTGCCCGGGAGAGTGAGGCGGCCCTGCTGGGGTGCCGCTGTCACTTTCGCGGGGGCGGTGGGGAGTCGGGCTTCTCGCGGTAGAGGTCGATGGCGAGGGCGACTGCGGCGTGGGTGGCGGGGTGGGGGTCCTGGCGGCGCCAGATGAGGTGGACGGGGACGGGGGCGGCGTTGCGCAGGGGGCGGTAGACGATGCCGTCGCGGCGGTACTGGGCGGCGGTGGCCTGGGGGGTGACGCCGATGCAGCGGCTGGTGGCGATGGCGGCGAGCCAGTCGTCGATGTCGTGGGTGTAGATGACGGCGGGCCGCTGGTCCTCGGGCCACAGGTTCAGGGCGGTGGTGCCGGTTCGGCGGTCGATGGCGAGGGTGCGGGCGGGGATCTCGTCGAGGCGGATGCTGCGCCGGCGGGCCCACGGGTCGTCGGAGGCGAGCGCGACGATGCGGTGTTCGTGGCCGACCAGGGCGTGCGACCAGGGCTTCAGGTCGAGCGGGGCGCGGACGACGGCGAGGTCGCACATGCCTTCGGCCAGCCCGCCGGTGGGGGAGTTGTGGCGGACGAGGCGCAGCTCGACGTCGGGGTGGCGCTCGTGCCAGCGGCGCTGGAAGTCGGTGGTGTGGCGGCCGAAGGCGGACCAGGCGTGGCCGAGGTGGAGTCGGGCGTGGCCGGCGGTCGCTTCCGCGACCAGGTCGTCGGCGCCGGCGAGCAGGACGCGGGCGCGGGCGAGAACCCGTACGCCGGCCGGCGTGGGCGCGATCGTGCGGCTGGTGCGGTGCAGCAGCCGCACCCCGAGGAACTGTTCCAGGGCGTGCAGGTTGCGGGAGACGGCGGCCTGGGAGATGCCCAGCTGGGGGCCGGCGTCGGTGAAGCTGCCGGTGTCGATGATGGCGACCAGGCAGCGCAGGTGCTTCAGTTCCAGATCGGCGGGACTTTGTCGTCGCTCATCCATACGCCGAGCGTATCAATGGGTCGGTGAATGCATTTTGCGTATGGCTGCGCGGGCTCCACTGTGGAGGGCATGGTGCTGAAGAGTTCTCATGAGGGCGTCACCGCCCAGGGCGACGGGCGCCTGGCCGGGGTGGCGCTGATGCTGGGCTCCGGCCTGTCCAACCAGGCCGGAGCCTCGATGGCGGCGCTCGCCTTCCCGGTGATCGGTCCCGCGGGTGTGGTGGCCGTCCGCCAGTGGGTGGCCGCCGGGGTGCTGTGGGCGGTCGGCAGGCCGCGGCCGCGGTCGTTCACGGTGGCGCAGTGGCGTCCGGTCCTCGGGCTCGCGATGGTGTTCGCCGTGATGAACCTGTCCCTCTACACGGCGATCGACCGGATCGGGCTCGGGCTGGCCGTCACCCTGGAGTTCCTCGGCCCGCTCGCGGTGGCCCTGGCCGGCTCGCGCCGGCGCATCGACGCCCTGTGTGCGGTGGCCGCCGCGGCCGCGGTGGTCGTCCTGGCCCGGCCCTCGCCCTCCACCGACTACCCGGGCATCGTCCTGGCCCTGCTCGCGGCGGTGTGCTGGGCCGGCTACATCCTGCTCAACCGTGTCGTCGGCCGCCGCCTGCCCGGGCTGGAGGGCTCGGCCGCCGCCGCCGCGCTCTCGGGGGTGCTCTACCTGCCCGTCGGCATCGTGGTGCTGTGCCTTCGTCCCCCGACCGCCGCCGCCCTGGCCTGCGCGCTGGCCGCCGGCGTGCTGTCCTCGGCGGTGCCCTTCCTGGCCGATCTGCTGGCGTTGCGGCGGGTGCCCACGCAGTTCTTCGGCGTGTTCATGAGCGTCAACCCGGTCTTCGCCGCGCTGATCGGTCTCGTCGTGCTCGGCCAGCACCTCGGCGCGGCGTCCTGGCTCGCCATGCTGGTGATCGTCGGAGCGAACGCGGTCGCCGTCACCACCGCCCCCGCCAACCCCGAGTGATGAGCGGAGCCCCGGGAAAAAGTTTCGGGCCGATGTCGATTCGGCCGGGTCCGCTGCGACGTCATGATGTGCGGCGCCTTGCCGCACGGTGACGCGACGACGAGACCTGACGAGGGAACACGTGGACCAACTGCTCAGAGTCATGAACTTCAACGTCTCCAGTGACGGCGTCGGTGCCGGTGCCAGTGAGCACCAGAGCTTCGAGCGTCCGTTCGGCCACGACCATCCCGAGAAGCTGTTCGCCTGGGCCGGGGCCACGGCGAGCTGGCCCATGCGGACGGCTCCCGGGGGGAGCCGGGGCCTCGACGACTACTTCACGCGGGACTTCGCGCGCAACATCGGTGCCGAGATCATGGGCCGCAACAAGTTCGGGCCCCAGCGCGGGCCCTGGCAGGACGACGAGTGGCGCGGCTGGTGGGGTGACGAACCCCCGTTCCACACTCCGGTGTTCGTCATGACCCACCACGAGCGTCCGTCGTTCACGCTCTCCGACACCACGTTCCACTTCGTCGACGGCGACCCGGCCACGGTCCTCGCACGGGCGCGGGAGGCGGCGCAGGGCAAGGACGTCCGGCTCGGTGGCGGGGTCGGCACCATCCGGCAGTTCCTCGCCGCCGACCTCGTCGACACCCTGCATGTGGCGGTGTCGCCGGTGGAGCTCGGCCCCGGGCTACGGCTCTGGGAGTCCCCCGACGAACTGCTCGACCGGTTCCACCTGGAGGTGGTGCCCAGCCCGAGCGGGGTGACGCACCACCTGTTCTGGCGGAGGTGACGTGAGGGCCCGCCTCGGGCGGCCGACGCCCGGGTGACGGCCGCTCAGGGGCAGGCTCGGAGGCGGGCTCAGGAGTGCGCGGTCACGGTCGCGGTGAGGGGCGCGGGGCCGAGGGTGGCCGCCGCCATCGGGCGGGGGCGGCTGCCCGGAACCGGGTCCACTCGCCAGGCGGCCGTGACCGCCGCCGTCAGGAGGGTGAGCTCCGCCAGGGCGAAGTCGCCGCCGGGGCAGCCGTGCACACCGGCGGCGAAGGGCAGGTAGGCGCCGCGCGGGGGAGCGGGGTGCCGTTGCGGGTCCCAGCGGTCGGGGTCGAACGCGCCGGGGTTGCGGTACCAGCGGGGGTCCCGGTGCAGTCACGTGACCGCATGGGCGAGGCACGTGACTGTCATACGCGAGGCCGGTGGACACACGTACGCGTTCCTGAGCGCCGAACGAGGAGAAGCCCGGGATCGGGGGCACCACGTACGACGTCCACGCGGACCGCATCCACGACGAACTCCGACCCCCTCGTCACCCGGTGTCGCGGGCGGCGGACCCCCGTTCCTCCAGGTTCCAGGTGATGACCCTGCGGGGGTGGACGCGGACGATGTCCCGGCTGAAGCGGTCGGGCGCCACCGGCGGCACGTCGACGGTCAGCACCTCGGCCCGGCCCCGGATCTCGACCCCGCGCCCCCACCCGCCCGCGACCGGGTCATCGGCCGGAGCCAGGTCGTCGACCAGGACGGAGACCTCGGGGCGGGCCTGCGCGTTGCGGTACTTCTGGCTGCGGGCCATGGCGGGCCCGCCGATGTCGATGGTCCCGTCGTCGTTGAGCCTGAAGCCCACCGGGCGGATCTGCGGCCGGCCGTCGGGACCGATGGTGGCAAGTCGGGCCAGTGGCTGGGCGAGCAGGTACTCGCGCTCCCTCTCGGTGAAGATCATGCGGACGACCCTAGGAGCTCAAGGGCGGTTGAGGTCAAGGCCGTTGAGTGCCCTCCTGCGCCGCGAGCGCGTGCCGGCCGGACTCGGCGAGCGTGTACAGCACGGACCGCTGCTGCTTGTGGCGCTGGATGCTCCCCTTGGCCACGAGCGACTCCAGGGTGTTGCGCACGACCTGCGCGGTGGGGGTGCGGTCCGGGTGTTTCACCAGCAGTTCGTCCCGTAGCTCCTTCGCCAGGCGCGGTTCGTCGTGACCGCTGAGCAGGGACAACAGGAGCTCTCCGAGCAGGGGTTGCCGCGACTTCCCCGCCGCGGCGGCCCGCGCCGGCTTGCCCGCCTGCATCGTCCGCGCCTTGTTCGCGGGCTTCGCCGTCTTCTCCGTCCGTGCCGAACGAGCCGAACGCGGCGAAGGTGTGCGGGCGGGGGCCGAAGCGGACGCCCGGCGTCGCTTCGCCCCGGCGAGCACGGGCTCGTCCTGTGCCTGCTGGGGCAGGGGCGAGGGTTCCGACAGGCCCTCGTACCGTTCGGCGAGCTGGAGGATGTCGGCCAGGAGGGCTTCCTCCTGCTTCAGCATCCTGACCTCCTCGGCCAGTTCCTGCTGACGCCGACGGTTCTCTTCCAGATCCGATGCGGCCTGATCGACGAGCCGCGTACGGAGCGTGCTGGCTGGTTGGCTGGTCACAACCGTTCACTCCTTAGTAATGGATGACGTTGCGCATGGTACTCACGCTGGAGCTTCCGTGTAGGAGGGTGCAGGCGGTGGACGGCATTCCCTGGGGTCGTGCAGTACCATTCCCGACGCCCGGGCGAGCAGCGCGCCGACAGGGCGAGGCGGCGTCGACAGGACATCGCACAATCGACAACCACCATCCGCAACCGCCGCGACGGGTGGATCACCCTGGCCTGGCTGCTGCGGCGGTCGCCGAACATCCTGCTGATCCGCGGCACCTCGTCGGTGGCACACCTACGAGGGAACGTCGCAGGCTGCGGGCCGAGGAGTGCGCGGCGCGAGCGCTGGCAGGCGGCCGATAGGCCGTCGACCCTGACCGACGGCCGGCGGGAAGTGGGACTCTGGCCTTACGTCAGCCCGTCGGCGTACGCCGCAAGTCTGATCATGAACCCATCCCTGCGCCGTACGGGGGACGAGTGCGCCTGAACGGAGACTGGAGGCGATCCGAGAACACCGATTCTGCACTGAGGACGGGCATGGCGCTGCGAGACGGACGAACGATCTCCCTGTTGACGGTCGGCGCGGTGACGACCGTGATCGCGGCGCTCACCCCGGTGACGGCGTTCGCGGCGGGCGGGGACCCGCTCCAGCAGTACGCGCAGCAGGAGCTCCGTTGGGAGCGCTGCGACGCGGGCGGGCCGGCGGAGTTCGAGTGCGCGAAGGTCAAGGTGCCTCTGGACTACGGCAACCCCGGGGGCCGGAGGATCGACCTCGCGATATCGCGGATCAAGGCGGGCAGCGCGAAGCAGCGGCACGGAGTGCTGCTGATGAATCCCGGTGGCCCGGGTTTCCCGGGGCTGGGCCTGCCCGTGGAGATGCAGCCGCTGCTGTCGGCGCAGGTGCGGGAGCGGTTCGACCTGGTCGGCTTCGACCCGCGCGGGGTCGGGCAGAGCTCGCCGGTCGGCTGCGGCCTGACGCCCGACGAGCAGGTCTACCAACACCCCTACGCAGAAGGGAAGTTCGGCGAGGACGTGGCCCGGGCCCGGACGGTGGCCGACAAGTGCCGGGCCAAGGCGGGGGACACGCTGGCGCACATCACCACCCGCAACACGGCCCGGGACATGGACGTCGTCCGGGCGGTGCTGGGGGAACAGAAGATCTCCTACTTCGGGTACTCGTACGGCACCTACCTGGGCGCCGTCTACACGCAGATGTTCCCCCGGCGCGCGGACCGGTTCGTGCTCGACAGCGCGCTCGATCCGGCGCTCGCGTGGCGGGGGATGTTCCGGGGGTGGTCGGCGGGGGCCGAACTCGCCTTCACCCGGTGGACGGAGTGGGCCGCCGCCCGCAACACCGCGTACGGGCTGGGCGCGACTGCGGCGGAGGTCCGGAAGGCGTACTGGGACCTGATCGCCCACGCCGACCGCACGCCCGTTCCGGCGCAGGGCGGGGCGCTCAGCGGCGACGCCATCCGGTCCAGGTACGCCGAGTTCGTCCGCGTCGAGGCCGTCACGCCCTGGATCGTCGCGCTCAAGGCCGCAGCCGCGGGCGGGCCGGCCGCTTCGGCTGCTTCGGCCGGGGCGACCGGCGTGGCCGACGTGGCCGGTGCGGCGGTGTCCGATGCCGCCCAGGTCCGGGCCGCCGACGAGGGCGCGGGCGCGCGGGCCGCCGACCCGGTCGCCCCGGTCGACCCGGAGAACAACCGGGCCGCCGTCGTGTGGGCCGTCTTCTGCGGCGACACCCGCGACTGGCCGCGCGACCCCGAGCAGTACCGCCGGGACGCGATCCGGGACAAGGCCCGCTACCCGCTGGCCGGCGACCTGGGCGCCAACATCCAGCCGTGCGCGTTCTGGAAGCGGGCGCCCGGCGAGCCGGCCACCGTGGTGAACAACGACGTCAACGCGCTGATCGTGCAGAACCAGTGGGACCCGCAGGCGACCCTGGCCATGGCACAGGGCATGCGGCGGGCGCTGCACGGCGCACGGATGATCACGGTGGCCGGCGGCGAGGGCCACGGTGTGGTGGTGGCCGGCCCGTCCTGCGCGAGCGCCGACGTCAACCGCTACCTGACCACCGGCCGGCTGCCCGCCAAGGACCTGACCTGCGGAAACTAGCCCCACGGCACCGTCGAAGCCCCCACCCCGCCGATCTGCGCGAGTTCTGAGTCATTCGGCGTGCTCATGGATCACTACGCGCGCGTCGTGCGGTCCTTCGACACCCCGCCCGTGATCATCGGCCACCCGGTCGGCGGGCTCGTCGCCCAGCACCTCCTGGGCACCGGCCCGTGCCCCCGCCGCCGTTCGGG
>NZ_JBHWIJ010000130.1:0-16577 GCF_042732255.1 Kitasatospora sp. NPDC059803
ACCGAGATATACACTCCCACTATGGTCGGCTGCGTATGTTGTGTATACGCGACAGGTCTGTTTTCGCCCCACCCACGAGCCCGTGGTGTGGGTTCTCCCGCAGCTGGCCTTCGAGGCAGTTGCTGCCAACGCGGGTAGCTCAGCTGTTGATGCCGGGTGCGACCTCGCGGGTCATACGGAGGTTGGGCAGCCTTCCTTGCCAGAGCTCTCGCTCACCCGTGGCCTTGAATCCGTGGCGCTGGTAGAAGCGGACCGCGCTGTCGTTGTAGTCGGTGGCCCATAGGCATATGGGTGCGGATCCGGCCCAGGTGAGGAACTCGGTCATCATGCGGCCACCGAGCCCCCGGCCCTGGACGTGTTCCAGCAGATACATCGGTCCGAGAGTGACCATCTCGCCGCGGCGCCCGCAGAGAACGCCCACGATCTCGGTTTCAGAACGGAGAACACGGCAGAACAGCAGATCCGGCTCCTGGTTCGCTGTCTCGATGAACTCCCGCCACTGGTTGATGCCTTCCGCGGTAGCTGATGAGCCGCGATGCTCACGGATCCAGTCCTCGTCGATCCCCACCTCCGGGTTGGGGTATGTCTGCAGCCAAGCCCTCAGCAGCAACGGCCCCAGCTGCGCGGAGTCGCCCGGACGAGCAGCTTCGATCACGTAGGTCATGGCAACGATCCTCGTCGATCATCCACCGCTTCAGGCCGCCCAGTCATCCCTGCGACGAACTTCTGATGGATGCCACCGCCGACGACTTCCTGTTCGCCGGGGAGCCTGCCCGACCGGGACTGAACTGTGCTTACGGACCTTGCCGTACCGCGCCGGGTCGTATCCGGGATCGCCGAGTCCGCCCGTGGCGGCCTGCCCGCACCAGCAGCCACGGACGACGGCACCTGTTGGACCTACGGAGGCGGCCCGTTCAGAGCCGCATGAGCCCGGCGACGGTCGGCCGGAATCCGCACCGGCCGTAGAAGGACTCCAGGTGCGGTTCGTAGTCGACGTGCAGCCACTGGGCACCGCGTGCCCTCGCCTCGTCGGCGGCCGCCCTCACCAGCCCGCCGCGTTCGCCCGCCCAACCCTGTGATGTGATCGTTCTGTTGACGTACTACCAACAGGAGCTGACCATGTCCTCACCCCTGCCCAGCGCCGTCCGTCTGACCGTCGGCCGGCACACCTTCGACGGGCTGGCCGCCGGGCCTGCCGACGGGGAGCTCGTGCTGCTGCTGCACGGGTTCCCCGAGTTCGCCGACTGCTGGAGCGCCGAGCTGACCGCGCTGGCCGCGGCCGGCTACCGCGCGGTGGCGGTGGACCAGCGCGGCTACTCCCCCGACGCCCGCCCCGCGGACATCGCGGACTACTCCGTCGAGCTGCTGGTCGCGGACGCGCTGGGCTTCGCCGACGCCCTGGACGCGCCACGCTTCCACCTGGTCGCCCACGACTGGGGCGGCCTCGTCGCCTGGGCGCTGGCCTCCACCCACCCGGAGCGGCTGCACAGCCTGACCGTGCTCTCCACCCCGCACCCCGAGGCGCTCTACGAGGCCCTCAACAACGACAGCGACCAGCGCGAACGCTCCCAGTACATCAGGGAGTTCCGCCTGCCGGGGCACGTGGCCGAGCAGACCATGCTGGCCGACGACGCGGCCAGGCTGCGCGCGATCTACCGGGGCGCGCTGCCGACGGACCAGGCCGAGTCCAACGTCCGACGGCTGACCGAGCCGGGCGTGCTGACGGCCGGGCTCAACTGGTACCGGGCGATCAACGAGGAACTCCGGGTGCCGGCCGGCGAGATCACCGTCCGCACGCTCTTCGTCTGGGGCACCGAGGACCGCGCCCTGGGCCGCGACGCCGCCGACCTGACGGCCAAGCACGTCAGCGCCCCGTACCGGTTCGTCGCACTGGAGGGCGCCACCCACTGGCTGCCTGAGGCCGACGCCGAGCGGATCGTGCCGCTGCTCCTGGAGCACCTCGCGGGCTGATCCGGAGCGGTGTTCCCGGCGCGCCGCCCCACCGGCGCGCCGGCTTCGCCGCCCTCAGGCCGCCCTCAGCCCGGTCTCAGCCCGCCCTCGGCGTGTTCCGGGATCGCGCCCAGCTCTCCGCCTGCTCCGGGTCCCACAGGAAACGGGCGCCGAAATCCTTCTCCTCGCCGGGTCCCGCCTCCGTCAACGCACGCACCAGCGCCGGGCTGTAGACGGCATGGACCCGGAAGTTCACCAGGAACCGACTCTTGATCACGATCCGCACGTAACGACGGCTGTTGCCCCGATGACGTCCGGCCACGATGACGCAGTCACCGCCGTCGCCCAGCCCCCCTGCACCAGAAGTCGGCCCCGCCGGCTTCCTGCGTTCCCCCCGCCACCGGCCCGGCCGGAGCTGCTCTGCTCCCGCAACCGTTCGGGGTGCGGGCCGTACCTGCCGATCGGCAGGGGCGGCCCGATGAACTTGCGCTGGGCATTCGTGAGTTGCCCACGCGTCACGACCAGTGTCCTGCCGGGTTCCGCCCCCACGAAGAAGGCGATACCCACGCCTGATCACGACGCCACACGGGTCTAGAGGCGGCAGCTGATCTCCATTCCGTCCTCCACGGGGAACGTGACGCTCTGGTAGCCGTTGCGGGGGTCGCGGACGTAGTCGAGGTAGGGCGCGAGGGCCTCCAGGTCGACGTCGTCGGCGACGACGAGGGTGCCGGGCGCGAGGCGGGGTTCGAGGAGTCGCAGGACGGGCAGGCACAGGTCCTTCCAGCCGTCGAGGAGGACGAAGTCCGCGGAGCCGGCGACTGCGGCGAGGGTGTCGCGGGCGTCTCCTTCGAGGACGGTGATCAGGTCGTCCAGTCCCGTCTCGGCGAACGTCCGGCGGGCGGCCGCGGCCTTGGCGGCGCTCAGTTCCGTACTGATCACCCGGCCCGTCCGGTTGTCGCGCACCGCGGCGGCGAGATGGAGCGTGGAGATGCCGAAGGACGTGCCGAACTCGACGACGGTGGCGGGGCGGGTGGCCCGGATCAGGTTGTAGAGGAGGCGGCCGCCCTGGGCCGAAATCGGCATGTACACCTCGGCGTTGGCGTCGGCCTGCTCCTGCGGGCCGAGGGGCGCGGAGCCCTGGGGCCACGCCGCCCGGATCCGCTTGCTGGTCTCCTCGTCCTGCTCGGCATGCCGGAACATCCGGTCGAGGGCGGTGGCGACGCGGGGGTCTTCGAGGGTGTTGGTGGGTGTCATGAACCTAGACTAGACGCACCGTTGCGTTGCGTCTAGCGGTTCTGGCCTACCCTGGCCCCAGGAGGCAGACATGGAACGAGGAAGTACGGCCGCCGCGGCGGCCGGGCCGCAACCGGCGGCACGCCATCACGGCAACCGGCACGGCCGCAGCGAACAGGCCCGGCAGGCAGTACTGGAGGCGGCCGACGACCTTCTGGTCGAGAAGGGCTTCACCGGCGTCACCATCGAGGGCATCGCCGCCCGGGCGGGCGTCGCCAAGCAGACCGTCTACCGCTGGTGGAAGACCAAAACCGACATCCTCCTGGACGCCTTCCTCCAGGACGCGGCCGAAGCCCTGACCCCGCCGGACCACGGCGACCTGGCCCCGGACCTACGCGCCCACCTGCGCCAACTGGCCCTGTTCCTCACCCGGTCCGACGCGGGCGCCGTCTTCAAGGCCCTCATCGGGCACGCCCAGCACGATCCCGCGTTCGCCGCCGCCCTGCGGTCCGGGTACCTCGACGAACAGCGCCGACGCGACCGGCTCCCGCTGGAACGCGCGGTGGAACGCGGCCAGCTCGCCGCCGGACTCGACATGGCGGCGGAGATCGACCAACTCGTGGGACCGCTCTACCACCGCGTCCTGGTGACGGCGGAACCCGTGGACGAGGCTTTCACCGACCGCCTCGTCGAGGCGTTCCTGCACCGCGCGGGCGTAGCGGACGCAGGTGAGTAGCGGACACAGGGGAGTAGCGGAGTAGCCGACGCAGGGGAGTAGCCGACGCAGGGGAGTAGCCGACTCCCAGGCACCGGCGGGACCGCCGGGCAGGTGGCCGCGCTCAGTGCCGAGTGGTTGCGGCGTACTGGTCCGACGACAACGCGAACACCCGCACTCGCCGACCGCCGGCGGGACTGACGGTCTCACGGGCCAGCCGCATCCCCAGTTTGGTCATGATCCGTTCGGAGGCGTCGTTGCCCACCTGGGTGATGCTGACGATCCGCTCCAGCCCTCGCTCCTCGAACCCGAACCGCACAGCGGCCGCAGCGGCCTCGGTGGCCAAGCCCCGCCCCCAGTGGGAACGTCCCAGCCGCCAACCGACCTCGACCGCCGGCAGTACCTCCGGCAGGAAGCCGGGGACCGAGAGGCCGGTGAACCCGGCCAGCTCGCCCGTGGACCGGATCTCCACGGCGAACAGGCCGAAGCCCTGCGCCTCCCACTCGCTCTCCCAGGCCTGGATCCCGCCGCAGGTCTGCTGTTCGTCACGGACGCTGCCGTCACGGATCCACCGCATGACCTCGGGGTCGGCATTGACGGCGGCCATGGGCGCGACGTCCTCCTCGCGCCAGCGACGCAGGATCAGACGCGGAGTCTCAAGCGTGACCATCGAACCATTCTGGATCACCAAGGGGCTCTCCGCCATCCTCCGCTCCCCACGGCTCCGTTACGTGCCGCGCCCGCTGCGCGACGGCCCGCGGGAGCGTAGCGGCGGGCCCGGACACCAGCCGTGTCCGGGCCCGCCGAGTACCGCACCCCCGAGTACCGCACCCCCGAGTACCGCACCCCCGAGTATCGCGCCGCCGTATCAGTGCGCGGCAGCCTCCCAGTTGGCGCCGACGCCCACCGAGACGTCCAGCGGGGCGCGCAGCGGGTAGGCACCGGCCATCTGCTCGCGGACGATCGCCTCGACCTGCTCGCGCTCGCCCGGGGTCAGCTCCAGCACGATTTCGTCGTGCACCTGGAGCAGCATCCGGGAGGTGAGGCCGGCGGCGCGCAGCGCCTCGTCCACCCGCAGCATGGCGATCTTGACGATGTCGGCGGCCGAGCCCTGGATCGGGGCGTTGAGGGCCATCCGCTCCGCCATCTCGCGGCGCTGGCGGTTGTCGCTGTTGAGGTCCGGCAGGTAGCGGCGGCGCCCGAGCAGCGTCTCGGTGTAGCCGGTGGCGCGGGCCTCGTCGACGACCCGGCGCAGGTAGTCGCGGACGCCGCCGAAGCGCTCGAAGTAGGTGTCCATCAGGCCCTGGGCCTCGCCGGGCTTGATGCCGAGCTGCTGCGAGAGCCCGTACGCGGACAGCCCGTAGGCGAGGCCGTAGGACATCGCCTTGATCTTGCGGCGCATCTCGGCGTCCACCGCGGTGCCCGGGACCTCGAAGACCTGGGAGGCGACGGTGGTGTGCAGGTCCTCGCCGGTGGCGAAGGCCTCCAACAGGGCCTCGTCCTCGGAGAGGTGGGCCATGATGCGCAGTTCGATCTGCGAGTAGTCGGCGGTGAGCAGCGACTCGTAGTCCTCGCCGACGACGAAGGCGCGGCGGATGGCGCGGCCCTCCTCGGTGCGGACGGGGATGTTCTGCAGGTTCGGGTCCTGCGAGGAGAGCCGGCCGGTGGCGGCGACCATCTGGTTGAAGGTGGTGTGGATGCGGCCCTTGGGCGAGACCGTCTTGAGCAGGCCCTCGACGGTGGTGCGCAGCTTGGCCTGGTCGCGGTGGCGCAGCAGGATGACCGGCAGTTCGTTGTCGGTCTGGGTGGCGAGCCAGGTGAGCGCGTCGGCGTCGGTGGTGTAGCCGGTCTTGATCTTCTTGGTCTTGGGGAGGGCGAGCTCGCCGAAGAGGATCTCCTGGAGCTGCTTGGGCGAGCCGAGGTTGAACTCGCGCCCGGCGGCGGCGTGCGCCTCCTCGACCACGCGCTGGATCTCGGTGGCGAACTGCGCCTCCAGGCTGGTGAGCCAGGGGCGGTCGGCGGCGATGCCGGTGCGCTCCATCCGGGCCAGCAGGGCGGCGATCGGCAGCTCCATGTCGCGCAGCAGCCCGGTGGCGCCGACCTCGGCGAGGCGGGTGTCGAAGAGCGCGGCGAGGTCGAGGACGGCGCGGGCCTGGAGCATGAGCGCCTGGGCGCCGGCCGCCGGGTCCTCCTCCGGGGCGTCGAAGGCGAGTTGGCCGTCCTCGGTGGCGGGGGCGGGGGTGAGCGAGCGGGCCAGGTACTCCTCGGCGAGCACCTCCAGGGTGAAGGTGCGGCGGCCGGGCTTCTCCAGGTAGGCGGCGAGGGCGGTGTCGGCGACGACGCCCTCGATGGCCCAGCCGCGCTCGGCGAAGGCCCGCATGACCTGCTTGGCGATGTGCAGGGCCTTGGGGGCGGCCGGGTCGGCGAGCCAGGCGGCGAAGGCCCGCTCGTCCTCCTCGGCGAGCTGCGCCGGGTCGAACCAGGCGGCGGATTCCCCTGCGGCCAGGGCGACTTCGGCGACCTCGCCGGTGCCGAGCGCCCACTGGTAGACGGCGGCGAGGGCGACGGGGGCCTTGGTGTCGGCGGCGTGCTCGCGCAGCCAGCCGGCCAGCGTGCCCGGGTCGGTGAGCAGTTCGCCGTCGACCTCGACGCCGGGGGCGAGTTCGGCCGCGGCCTCCTCCTCGCCGGCGGCCGGGTCGATGCCGTGGACGCGGTCGCGGAAGTTGGCGTTGCGGAACTCCAGCGACTCCATCAGCGTGCCGACGGCGGCCTTGTCGAACGGCGCGCGGGCCAGGTCGCCGACGCCGAGCGGGAGTTCGACGTCGCGGACGAGCTCGGTGAGGACGCGGTTGCGCTTGACCGAGTCGAGGTGTTCGCGCAGCTTCTCGCCGATCTTGCCCTTCACCTCGTCGGCGCGGGAGACGAGTTCGTCGAAGGAGCCGAACTGGTTGACCCACTTGGCGGCGGTCTTCTCGCCGACGCCGGGGATGCCGGGCAGGTTGTCGGACGGGTCGCCGCGCAGGGCGGCGAGGTCCGGGTACTGGCGCGGGGTGACGCCGTACTTCTCGGCGACCTTCTCCGGGGTGTAGCGGGTGAGCTCGGAGACGCCCTTGGTCGGGTAGAGGACGGTGATGTGGTCGGTGACCAGCTGGAGGGAGTCGCGGTCGCCGGTGACGATGTCGACGTCGTAGCCGGCCGCCTCGGCGGCGGTGGCCAGGGTGGCGATGATGTCGTCGGCCTCGAAGCCCTCGGCCGTCAGCCGGGGGACGTTCATCGCGTCGAGCAGTTCGCCGATCAGGGGGACCTGGCTGCGGAACTCGTCCGGCGTCTTGGCGCGGTTGGCCTTGTAGTCGGGGAACTCGACGGAGCGGAAGGTCTGCCGGGAGAGGTCGAAGGCGACGGCGAGGTGGGTGGGCTGCTCGTCCCGGACGGTGTTGGCGAGCATCGAGGCGAAGCCGTAGACCGCGTTGGTGGGCTGGCCGGTGGAGGTGTTGAAGTTCTCCACGGGCAGGGCGTAGAAGGCCCGGTAGGCCATCGAGTGCCCGTCGAGCAGCATCAGCCGGGGCCGCGGGCCGGCCCCGCCGCCACCCGTCGCGCCCTTGTCCGTACTCTGCGTAGCCACGTCAACGTCCCGTTCCTGCCGATTCCACTACCGGCCACCGATCCTATGGCCCGGCACCGACAAAAGGGGCGCCGTGCCGATCGGACGCCGTGCCGGTCGAGCGCCGTACCGGTCGGACTCGGGGCGCGGGCGGCGGGGCCGCGGCGCCCGGGGCGCCCATTGACGCGCCCCGGCCCCGGACACGGCCGCTACCGCCGAGTAGGACGGTCGTACGATCACAGGCAGCACGATGACGATCCCCGAGCGGCAGGAGTTCCCCATGACCGACGCGGCCCCCGACGCGGCCCCCGTCCTGAAGGTCCCGCAGGACGTGCTGGACCACTTCGCCAAGCTCGGCGTCGACCCGCAGACCTTCTCCGGCGGCGCCCTCGGCGAGAAGCTCGGCATCCGGATCGTCGAGGCCTCCGGCGACCGGGTGGTCGGCACCATGCCGGTGGAGGGCAACCAGCAGCCGTACGGGCTGCTGCACGGCGGCGCGTCGGCGGCGCTGGCCGAGACGCTGGGCTCGATCGGCGCGATGCTGCACGCGGGCCCCGGCCGGTACGCGGTCGGGGTGGACCTCAACGCCACCCACCACCGCTCGGCCACCTCCGGGCTGGTCACCGGGGTGGCGACGGCGGTGTTCAAGGGCCGCACCGCCGCCACGTACGAGATCGCGATCACCGACGACACCGGCAAGCGGGTCACCAGTTGCCGGCTGACCTGCATGCTGCGCGACCTCTGACCCCGCGCCGGGACTCTTCCCGGTGCCGACGGATCATCAAATCCCTTGGCCGCCCCCTTGTTTGACCTTCCGCCACCCTGGGCAGGCGTTGGTCTGGACAAGGGGGCGGCGGCATGTCCGGGCGCGGCCGACGCGGCAGCATGCCCGGAATCCGCGCAGGTGACTCTGCGTAACAGGCAGAAAATCCGAGCGATGGCCCGCTCCGAGGCCCGCAGGCAGCCCGGGGCTCCTTCGCCATGCCCTCGCTGTCCGAAATACGAACGATCATGACCGGAACAAGTGAATCGGACATGAGTGTCCGACTATCGGCCAGGCCAGCTGCAACCCCCATTTCTGGCCCTTACATTGCCCCAACAGCCCCTAAACGCCCTACATCGGCGGATCGGTCGCGCCAAAACGACCACATGCTGAGACAACTGCTCTGTGTGCTCATAACAAGAGAATCACAGCCTCGCCACACCACTGCCCGAGTCGCCCAGAGGCATCTAGAGTCACGGCCAGTCACCGCGCCAACGGATTGGGCCCGGCCCTCCGCGCATCCCGGCTCCCGCCAACTCAGGCGCGGCGCCTCCCGAACCGAAGGGGACCCTCGTGCGTCACCGTTCCGCAATTGTCGTGAGCATTGCCGTGATCGGCGCCCTGAGCCTCAGCGCGTGCGGCTCCCGCGACGACAAGAAGTCCGCCGACGGAGGCAGCGGCAACAGCGGCTCCACCACCACCGTCACCATCGGCATCGACGCCCCGCTCACCGGCGACCTCTCCGCCATCGGCATCGGCATCCGCAACTCCGTCGACCTCGCGGTCAAGAAGGCCAACGAACAGAACGAGGTCCCCGGCGTCAAGTTCCAGGTCAAGGCCCTGGACGACACCGCCAAGCCCGGCCCCGGCCAGCAGAACGCCACCCAGCTCGTCGCCGACAACAGCGTCCTCGGCGTCGTCGGCCCGCTCAACTCCAGCGTCGCCCAGTCGATGCAGCAGATCTTCAACGACGCCAACCTCGTCGAGATCTCCCCCGCCAACACCGGCGTCGCCCTCAGCCAGGGCGAGAAGTGGGTCACCGGCGAGAAGAAGCGCCCCTTCAAGACCTACTTCCGCACCGCCACCACCGACGCCGTCCAGGGCCCCTTCGCCGCCCAGTTCCTCGCCAAGGACGCCAAGAAGTCCAAGGTCTTCCTCATCGACGACCAGAAGACCTACGGCGCCGGCCTCGCCGCCACCTTCAAGGCCGAATTCACCAAGCAGGGCGGCAACATCGTCGGCGAGGAGCACGTCAACCCCGACGACCGCGACTTCTCCGCCATCGTCACCAAGGTCAAGACCTCCGGCGCCGAAGCCGTCTACTACGGCGGCGAGTACCCCGCCGCCGGCCCGCTCTCCCTCCAGCTCAAGGACGCCGGCGTCAACATCCCGCTGATGGGCGGCGACGGCATGCAGAGCGCCGACTTCATCAAGCTCAACCCCAAGAGCGCCGGCGACTACGCCACCGCCGTCGGCGGCGCCGTCGAACAACTCCCCACCGCCGCCAAGTTCATCGCCGACTACAAGGCCGCCGGCTACAAGGACCCCTACGAGACCTACGGCGGCTACTCCTACGACAGCGGCTGGGCCATCATCCAGGCCGTCAAGGCCGTCGCCGCCGCCAACAACGGCAAGCTGCCCGCCAACCCGCGCGCCGCCGTCGTCGACGCCGTCCAGAAGGTCTCCTTCGACGGCGTCACCGGCAAGGTCTCCTTCGACGAGTTCGGCGACACCACCAACAAGCAACTCACCGTCTACACCGTCAAGGACGGCAAGTGGACCGTGGAGAAGACCGGCACCTTCAGCGGCTGAACCTCCAACGGCTGAACCTCAGCGGCCGAGCCCTCGACGACTGAACCTTCAGCGTCTGAACCTCAACGGCTGAGCCGGCCCGCACCACCATCCAGCAGCACAGCGCGCGGGGGCGCCACGAGTGCCCCCGCGCGCCCCCACATCCACCACCCACACGGACACCCCGAACGCACTACGGAGGCCCAGCGGTGCACGACCTACCGCAGCAGCTGGCCAACGGCCTGATCCTCGGCGCCCTCTACGGACTCGTCGCGATCGGCTACACGATGGTCTACGGCATCGTCCAGCTCATCAACTTCGCCCACGGCGAGATCGTCATGGTCGGCGGCTTCGGCGCCCTGACCGCCTACCTCGCCCTCCCCGGCGGCACCACCCTGTGGCTGGCCCTGCCACTCATGCTGATCGCCGGCATCCTGGTCTCCACCCTCACCGCCGTCGCCGCCGAGCGCTTCGCCTACCGGCCCCTGCGCAACGCCCCCCGACTCGCCCCCCTCATCACCGCGATCGGGCTGTCCATCTTCCTCCAGCAACTCGTCTTCTCCTTCTACCCCGACGCCAAGAAGGCCCGGGTCTTCCCCAAGATCCCCGGCGACCCCTTCAGCCTCGGCTCCGTCACCATCCAGCGCAGCGACCTCTTCCTGCTCATCGCCGCCCCGCTGTGCATGCTCGCCCTCGGCTGGTTCGTCACCCGCACCCGCTCCGGCCGCGCCATGCAGGCCACCAGCCAGGACCCCGACACCGCCAAGCTCATGGGCATCGACACCGACCGCATCATCGTCATGGCCTTCGCCATCGGCGCCGCGTTCGCCGCCGTCGCCGCCGTCGCCTACGGACTACGCAGCGGCCAGGTCGACTTCCGCATGGGCTTCATCCTCGGCCTCAAGGCCTTCACCGCCGCCGTCCTCGGCGGCATCGGCAACATCTACGGAGCCATGCTCGGCGGCATCGCCCTCGGCCTCGCCGAAAGCCTCGCCACCGGCTACATCCAGCACCTGCCCGGCATGCACCTCTTCGGAGGCGGCGCCTGGAAGGACGTCTGGGCCTTCGTACTCCTCATCCTCGTGCTCCTCGTCCGGCCCCAGGGCCTGCTCGGCGAGCGCGTCGCGGACAGGGCGTGACCACCATGACCACCACCGAAACCACCCCGGTCATCCCCCTGCCGGCCCGCGCCGCCACCGCCCTCACCGGCCTCGGCGCCCTCACCACCGCCGCCTCCGCCGCCCTCCCCTGGACCTGGACCTCCGACTTCCCCGGCGACCTCACCTACACCGGCTCCCCCGCCGGCCTCCAATGGCTCGCCCTCGCCGCCGGGCTCCTCACCCTCCTCCTGCTCCTCGCCACCCACGGCACCCCCGGCCTGCGCTGGGCCGCCCCCAGCCGCAGCCACAACGCCGTCCTCTACGCCGCCACCGGCGCCCTCGCCGTCAGCGTCTTCTCCGTCGCCGCCATCGCCACCGAACTCGGCGGCCTCGCCAACCTCGAAGCCGGCGGCTGGATCCTCGCCGCCGGCGGCCTCCTCACCGTCATCGGCGCCCTCGGCCTGCCCCTCGACCGCCGCACCCGCGTCCCGCTGCGCATCCTCGACAGGCGCCTCTTCCTGCTCGTCCCGGTCGCCCCCGCCGGCTGGTTCGCCGCCCACGCCATCCCCGGCGACCAGCCCGTCGCCCCCGTGATGACCGCCCTCGCGGGCGCCCTCGCCATCGCCGCCGGCGTCGTCCTGCTCCTCCAGCTCGGCCACCTCGCCCACACCTGGCTGCGCCTGGGCACCGTCGACCGGCCGCTGCCCGCGCCGCGCCAACTCCCCTCCTGGGCCGAAGTCCTGACCATCGTCCTGGCCTTCGGCCTCGGACTGTTCACGATCACCTTCGGCATCGACACCGAGTACGGCGAACTCTTCATCGGCTACCTGCTGCTCGCCGCCCTCGTCGTCCCCGCCCTCACCCGGTCCGGCCTGCTCGCCCGGCTGCGCGCCCTGACCGTCAAGCACCGCCCCGTCACCACCGGCGCCGCCTTCGCCGCCGCCGCCAGCTTCCCCTTCACCCAGACCAGCGACCAGTACACCTCCGTCGCCACCAACATCCTGATCTTCGCCACCGTCGCCCTCGGCCTCAACATCGTCGTCGGCCTCGCCGGCCTGCTCGACCTCGGCTACGTCGCCTTCCTCGGCGTCGGCGCCTACGCCGCCGCCCTGGTCTCCGGCTCCCCCGCCTCCCCCATCCACGTCCAGTTCCCGTTCTGGGCCGCGATGCTCACCGGCGCCGCCGTCTCCATGGTCTTCGGCGTCCTCATCGGCGCCCCCACGCTGCGCCTGCGCGGCGACTACCTCGCCATCGTCACCCTCGGCTTCGGCGAGATCTTCCGCATCACCATGCTCAACCTCAACGGCACCACCGGCCCCAAGGTCACCAACGGCTCCAACGGCATCCCCCGGATCCCCGACCTGGAGATCCTCGGCTTCGACCTCGGCAAGCCGCACACCGTCGCCGGCATCGAACTCGGCCGCTTCTCCAACTACTACCTGCTGATGCTCCTCGTCACCGCCCTGGTCGTGCTCGTCTTCGCCCGGGTCGGCAACTCCCGCATCGGCCGCGCCTGGGTCGCCATCCGCGAGGACGAGACCGCCGCCGAAGCCATGGGCATCAACGGCTTCCGCCTCAAACTCCTCGCCTTCGCCCTCGGCGCCTGCCTCGCCGGCCTCGCCGGCACCGTCCAGGCCCACGTCAGCTACACCGTCACCCCCGACCAGTACACCTTCGCCGAGGCCCTCCCGCCCAACTCCGCATTCCTGCTCGCCGCCGTCATCCTCGGCGGCATGGGCACCATCAGCGGGCCCCTCGCCGGCGCCACCCTCCTCTTCCTCATCCCCAAGAAGCTCGAATTCCTCTCCGACTACCAGCTGCTCGCCTTCGGCGCCGCCCTGATCATCCTGATGCGCGTCCGCCCCGAAGGCCTCATCCCCAACCGGCGCCGCCAACTGGAGTTCCACGAGGCCGCCATCCCGGCCCAGCCCGCCGGCGACGGCGCCGCACTCACCAAGGCAGGGGCGTGACCACCCAGATGACCACCACCGCCACACCCCTGCTCGAAGTCACCGGCGTCACCATGCGCTTCGGCGGCCTCACCGCCGTCAACGACGTCAGCCTCACCGTCGGCGAAGGCGAGATCATCGGTCTCATCGGCCCCAACGGCGCCGGCAAGACCACCTTCTTCAACTGCCTCACCGGCCTCTACGTCCCCACCGAGGGCGCCGTCCGCTACCGCGGCACCCTCCTGCCGCCCAAGCCCCACCTCGTCACCCAGGCCGGCGTCGCCCGCACCTTCCAGAACATCCGGCTCTTCGCCAACATGACCGTCCTGGAGAACGTCCTCGTCGGCCGCCACACCCGCACCAAGGAAGGCATCTTCTCCGCCATCCTCCGCGGCCCCGGCTACCACCGCGCCGAAGCCGAGAGCCGCGAGAAGGCCATGGAACTCCTCGCCTTCACCGGCCTCGCCGACAAGGCCGACCACCTCGCCCGCAACCTCCCCTACGGCGAACAGCGCAAGCTGGAGATCGCCCGCGCCCTCGCCTCCGACCCCGGCCTCCTCCTGCTCGACGAACCCACCGCCGGCATGAACCCCCAGGAGACCCGCGCCGCCGAGGAACTCGTCTTCGCCATCCGCGACCAGGGCGTCTCGATCCTCGTCATCGAGCACGACATGCGCTTCATCTTCAACCTCTGCGACCGCACCGCCGTCCTCGTCCAGGGCCAGAAGATCGTCGAAGGCGACCGCGAAACCGTCCAGAACGACGAACGCGTCATCACCGCCTACCTCGGCGCCCCGCTCGAAGGCACCACCCCCGCAGTCGCGGAGACCGTTACGGAGACCGACCAGTGACCGCACTCCTCGAGGTCGAGGACCTCCGCGTCGCCTACGGCAAGATCGAAGCCGTCAAGGGCATCAGCTTCACCGTCAACCAGGGCGAGGTCACCACCCTCATCGGCACCAACGGCGCCGGCAAGACCACCACCCTGCGCACCCTCTCCGGGCTCCTCAAACCCACCGCCGGACGCATCGCCTTCGACGGCCAGGACCTCAGCACCGTCCCCGCCCACAAGATCGTCGCCCTCGGCCTCGCCCACTCCCCCGAAGGCCGGCACATCTTCCCCCGCATGACCATCGAGGAGAACCTCCTCCTCGGCGCCTTCCTGCGCACCGACACCGCCGGCATCACCGCCGACGTCGACCGCGCCTACGACCTCTTCCCCATCCTCGGCGAACGCCGCCGCCAGGCCGCCGGCACCCTCTCCGGCGGCGAACAGCAGATGCTCGCCATGGGGCGGGCCCTGATGTCCCAGCCCAAACTGCTCATGCTCGACGAGCCGTCCATGGGCCTGTCACCGCTGATGATGCAGAAGATCATGGCGACCATCATCGAACTCAAGGCCTCCGGCACGACCATCCTGCTCGTCGAACAGAACGCCCAGGCCGCCCTCTCCCTCTCCGACCGCGGCTACGTCATGGAGACCGGCCGCATCGTCCTCTCCGGGACGGGCGCCGACCTCCTGCACGACGAATCCGTCCGCAAGGCCTACCTCGGCGAGGACTGACGCCTCCACGTATCCACGCATCCACGCCTCCACGCCTCCACGCACGAAGGGCCCGGCAGATGAGATCTGCCGGGCCCTCCTCGCATCCGTCTACTCGGACGCGTCCTCGTCCGCCTTCTTGCGGTCCTGGGCCGCGCCCTCCTCGATGACCGCCTCGGCCACCGCGGCCATCGTCATCCGACGGTCCATCGACGTCTTCTGGATCCACCGGAACGCCGCCGGCTCGTTCAGCCCGAACTTCGTCTGCAGCACGCCCTTCGCCCGGTCCACCAGCTTCCGGGTCTCCAGCCGCTGGGTGAGATCCGCGATCTCCTCCTCCAGCGTGCGCATCTCGGTGTACCGCGACACCGCCATCTCGATCGCCGGCACCAGATCCGCCTTGCTGAACGGCTTCACGATGTACGCCATCGCCCCGGCGTCCCGCGCCCGGTCCACCAGCTCCCGCTGCGAGAACGCCGTCAGCATCAGAACCGGCGCCAGGTGCTTCTCGTGGATCTGCTCGGCGGCGGAGAGCCCGTCCAGCACCGGCATCTTCACATCGAAGATCGCGAGGTCCGGCCGAAGCTCCTCCACCAGCTTCACCGCCGTAGCCCCGTCCCCGGCCTCACCGACGACGGTGTACCCCTCCTCTTCGAGCATCTCCTTGAGGTCAAGGCGGATCAGCGCCTCATCCTCGGCGATCACAATCCGGGTGATCTGGGGCGAATCGGTCTCAAGCGGCTGTGCCTGCTCGTCGGCGGTGCTCACGGGGCTCCTAGTTCCGGCGGGGTACTGCATGCACGAGGGTACCTAGCTGCGCCCAACAGCGCTCACAGGGTATCCTTCACGGGCGCGAACTTGCCGGGTTGGTGGAAGGGCAGACACGATCGCCTCAAAAGCGATTGCTCGAAAGGGCGTGTGGGTTCGAATCCCACACTCGGCACCATAATTTTTCTCGTATTCCCAGGCTTAGGGAAATTCACCTCATCTAGTGGATCACATCCAAAGGGTCCACGGTCCGGCCTGTCGAGTTCCAATCTGACGCACATGACGTCTCTCTCTGTGCGCGAACAAGCCGTACACCTCCTCCGTCGAGGTGTACGCAATGCCGATGTCGCCCGACGACTCCGGGTCTCTCCTGGCACGGTCTCCTGGTGGAAGCATCAAGACCTCGCCAAACGCCATCAGCTCCCCGGCCGCAAGCGTTCCGCGTGCATGCACTGCTACGGCGACGACCTGGACCGCGGCGCCTACTCCTACCTACTCGGCCTCTACCTCGGCGACGGCCACATCCTGCTCCCCAACGAGTACCGCAGGACGCAGAGCCTTCAGATCACCTGTGACGATCACTGGCCGGGAATCACCGACTCCGTCGAAAACGCCATGCGCCTGGTCTTTCCCAGGAACAAGCCCTGCAGAGTCCGACGGACCGGCTGTCACGACGTCAAGCTCTACTCGAATCACCTGACCTGCCACTTCCCCCAACACGGTCCCGGCAAGAAGCACGAACGCACCATAGCCCTGGAACCCTGGCAGCAGGAGATCGTCGACGCCCATCCGTGGGAGTTCCTGCGCGGCCTGATCCACTCCGACGGCTGCCGCATCACCAACTGGACGACGCGAACGGTCGGCGGCGTCAAGAAGCGCTACGAGTACCCGCGTTACTTCTTCACCAACACCTCGACCGACATCATCGGCCTGTTCACCGCCACCCTCGACGCCGTCGGCGTCCAGTGGAAGGCCGCGGCCCGGCCGACCGGTGCCACCAACATCTCCGTCGCCCGCAAGGACTCCGTCGCCCTCATGGACGCCCACATCGGCCCCAAGTACTGACAGTGGCGGGGGGGGGCCGCCCCCGCGCGGGGGCGCCCCCCCGCGCGGCCTCCCTGAGAGGCCCCGCCAGGGGCGGCGGGCGGGGGGGGTGTCGCCGAC
>NZ_JBHWIJ010000130.1:16587-22264 GCF_042732255.1 Kitasatospora sp. NPDC059803
AACCCCCCCCCCTACTTAGCCGTGGGGGGCGCGCCCCCCCCCGCCCCCCCCCCCCCCCGCGCCGGTCAGTTGTCCAGGGTCCCGACGTGGTGGACGCGGACGAGGTTGGTGGAGCCGGCGAGGCCGGGCGGGGAGCCGGCGGTGATGACGACGATGTCGCCCTTCTGGCAGCGGCCGAGCGACAGGAGGGCCGCGTCGACCTGTTCGACCATCTGGTCGGTGGTGGGGGCGAAGGGGCCGAGGAAGGTCTCGACGCCCCAGGTGAGGGCGAGTTGGCTGCGGACGGCGGGTTCGTAGGTGAAGGCGAGGACGGGGATGGGTGAGCGGTAGCGGGTCAGCCGCCGCGCGGTGTCGCCGGACTGGGTGAAGGCGATGAGGTATTTGGCGTCCAGGAAGTCGCCGATCTCGGCGGCCGCGCGGGCGACGGCGCCGCCCTGGGTGCGCGGCTTGTTGCCGGTGGTCAGGGGCGGCAGTCCGGCGGCGAGGATGTCGGTTTCGGCGGCCTCGATGATGCGGCTCATGGTCTTGACGGTCTCGACGGGGTACTTGCCGACGGAGGTCTCGCCGGAGAGCATCACGGCGTCGGTCCCGTCGAGGACGGCGTTGGCGACGTCGGAGGCCTCGGCCCGGGTGGGCCGGGAGGCGTTGATCATCGAGTCGAGCATCTGGGTGGCGACGATGACCGGCTTGGCGTTGCGCTTGGCGAGCTTGACGGCGCGCTTCTGGACGAGCGGGACCTGTTCGAGGGGCATCTCCACGCCCAGGTCGCCGCGGGCCACCATGATGCCGTCGAAGGCGTCGACGATGGATTCCAGGTTGTCGACCGCCTGCGGCTTCTCGATCTTGGCGATGACGGGGACGAGGCGCCCCTCCTCGGCCATGATCCGGTGGACGTCCTCGATGTCGCGGCCGCTGCGGACGAAGGAGAGCGCGATCAGGTCGGCGCCGGTGCGCAGGCCCCACCGCAGGTCGGCGACGTCCTTGTCGCTGAGTGCGGGGACGGAGACGGCGACGCCGGGGAGGTTGAGGCCCTTGTGGTCGGAGACGAGGCCGCCTTCGATGACGAGGCAGCGCACGCGCGGCCCGTCGATCTCGACGACCTCCAGGGTGACCCGGCCGTCGTCGACGAGGATGCGTTCGCCGCGGGTGACGTCCGCGGCGAGGCCGGGGTAGGTGGTGCCGCAGATGTCCTTGTCTCCGACGACGCCGTTGTCGGTGGAGATGGTGAACTCGTCGCCGCGTTCGAGAAGTACGGGGCCGTGGGCGAAGGTGTCGAGCCGGATCTTCGGGCCTTGAAGGTCGACGAGGATGCCGACGCTGCGGCCGCTCTCGTCGGCGGCCTTGCGGACGCGGCGGTAGCGTTCCTCGTGCTCGTCGTGGGATCCGTGGCTGAGGTTGAAGCGGGCGATGTCCATTCCGGCGTCGACCAGGGATTTGATCTGGTCGTACGAGTCGGTGGCCGGCCCGAGGGTGCAGACGATTTTTGCTCGGCGCATACTGCTGAGGGTAGGCATTACCGGCGCGTAACCACGACGCGGGTCCGGACGGCGGGATGACCTTTGCCGTAAGGCGAGTTGAACAATCTGACACATCCTCGGACCGGTGTGCGAGCACCTGCCCGGGTGCCGTCGCCGTCCGGCCTTCCGATGCGAACCCGTGAAGGGGTGTTCACCCTTGGTTCACCGCCGGTTCGGCCGCCGCTCCCCGCCCGGCGGGACGCTCGTCACCCCCGGGTGACCACCCGGACGACGTAGCGGACGAGGGGGAGGCGTTCGGCATGAGACGCACTCTGGGGGTGTTGGCGGCGTTGGCCCTGCTGGGCGGGGTGACGTACGCACTGATCCCGCAGGACGACCCGGGCGGCGACATCGTCACCGTCTCCGGCCTGATCGGTTCGGAGAAGCGCGACTTCTTCCAGGATCCGCAGGTCGTCGCCGAGTTGGCCAAGCAGGGCATGAAGGTGAACGCGGAGAGCATCGGCTCCTGGCTGATGGACGGCGACGCGAAGGACTTCGCGTTCCCGGCCAGTCAGCCGCCGGCCGACAAGCTGCGCGTGGACTGGAACATCAAGGAGGTCCCGGTCCAGCCGTTCTACTCGCCGCTGGTGATCCTCGCGCACCGCCCGGTGGCGGATGTCCTGATGGGCAACGGCCTGGCCACCCTGGACCATTCCACCGGGCTGTGGACGTTCCGGATGGACGCCTACCTGGCCGCGCTGAAGGCCGGCCGCACCTGGCCCGACCTCGCGGGCGCGACCGAGCACGCGGAGTTGAAGGGCCCGGTGTTCCTCACCACCACCGACCCGGAGACGTCCTCCTCGGGGGCGCTGCACATCGCCCTGCTGTCGTACCTGTTGAACAACCGCCAGGTGGTATACGACCAGGCCGGGATCGACGCCACCAAGGACGTGCTGCGCACGGCGACGGCGATCCAGGGCGGCCAGAAGAGCAGCAGCGACGAGCCGTTCAAGGCCTTCCTGGCCGGGGTCGGCAATCCGCTGGTGCTCGCGTACGAGTCGCAGGCCGCCGCGATGGTGCTGAAGGGCGAGTCGACCGGCGACATGGTGGTGCTGTACCCGGACACCACCATCTACACCGACCACACCATCGTCGGCCGCACGCCGAACGGCCGGCGGCTGGCCGCCCAGCTGCACGACAACGCCGAACTGCGCCGCCTGGAGGCGAAGTTCGGCTTCCGTCCGCAGGACGACCCGGACGCCTTCGCCGCGCTGGTGAAGGGCAAGACCCCGGTCCTGGCGCCCAATCTCGCGGCGGCGAAGGTCAACCAGCCGCAGATTCCCGTGCCCGACATCCTGACCAGGCTGATCAAGGCCGCCAAGGGGAAGGCTCAGTGAACTCCCGGATGAAGAAGCACAGTTGGACGGTCGCCGCGCTGGCGACCCTGCTGGCGGCCGCCGCCTGCACCTCCACCCCGCCGGGCCCGAAGCCGTCCGACCCGCCGGCCACGACGGCGCAGCCGGGGGTGCTGCGGGTGCTGGCCGGCAGCGAGCTGCAGGACCTGGCGCCGATCCTGGAGGACGCCAGGAAGGCGACCGGGGTGACGGTGCAGTTCTCCTGGACGGGCTCGCTGGACGGCGCGGACGCGGTGTCCTCGGGCCGGGCGGACGGCAAGTACGACGCGGTGTGGTTCCCGTCCAACCAGTACCTGCGGCTGGATGACGCGGGGAAGTCGAAGGTGCTGTCGGAGACGCCGGTGATGGTGTCGCCGGTGGCGGTGGGGGTTCGGTCCTCGGTTCTCAACGAGCTCGGCTGGGGGGACGGCTCGAAGGTCTCCTGGGCGCAGATCGGGGATGCGGCGTCGGCCGGGAAGCTGGCGTACGGGATGGCGGACCCGTCCCGGTCGAACTCGGGCTTCTCGACGCTGGTGGCGGTGGCGTCGGCGTTCTCGGGTGCGGGGGCGGCGCTGACCGAGGGGGACGTGCAGAAGGCGGCGCCGCAGTTGAAGCAGTTCTTCACCGGCCAGAAGCTGACGTCGGGTTCCTCGGGCTGGCTGGCGCAGGCGTACACCCGGGCGGAGCCGGGCAAGGTCGGGGCGCTGGTGAACTACGAGTCGGTGCTGCTGTCGATGAACAAGTCGCTGGCGGCGGACCAGCAGTTGACGGTGATCCGCCCGGTGGACGGGGTGGTGTCGGCGGACTATCCGCTGTCGTTGCTGTCCTCGTCCGCGCAGCGGGAGCGGGACTCCTTCCAGCGGTTGACGGCGTACCTGTTGAAGGAGGACGTGCAGAAACGGATCTCCGAGGTGACGCTGCGCCGCCCGGTGGCGCCGGGGGTGTCGCCGGCGGCCGGGCTGCCGGCGGACCGGCGGCGGGAGCTGCCGTTCCCGGGGAGCCGGGCGGTGGCGGACGGGCTGCTGGCCTCGTACCAGAACGAGCTGCGGCGGCCGTCGCGGACGGTGTACGTGCTGGACACCTCGGGGTCGATGGAGGGTTCGCGGATCTCGGCGCTGAAGTCGGCGCTGGGCCGGTTGACGGGGGCGGACGACACCCGGGCGGTGCGCCGGTTCCGGGACCGCGAGGAGGTGACGCTGATCTCCTTCGCGTCGAAGGTGAAGTGGGCGAGGACGCACGCGGTGCCGGCCTCGGGGAGCAAGCCGGGCCCGGAGGCGGAGCTGGCGTCGATCAACGCGGACGTGCAGTCGCTGGCGGCGTCGGGGGGTACGGCGCTGTACGACTCGCTGGAGGAGGCGTACCGGGTGATCGACCGGCAGCAGTCGGCGGCGGGGGACGACCGGTTCACGTCGATCGTGCTGATGACCGACGGGGAGAGCAACGAGGGGGCTTCGGACGGGGACTTCAAGCGGTTCCACGACGGGCTGCCGTCCGGGCAGAAGTCGATCCCGGTGTTCCCGATCAAGTTCGGGGAGGCGGCGGTGGGCCAGTTGCAGGGGATCGCGGACGTGAGCGGCGGCAAGCTGTTCGACGGGTCGGGTTCGCTGGACGGGGTGTTCGAGGAGATTCGTGGCTACCAGTGACGGGGCCGGCCGGCGGGTGCTGCGGTACCTGGAGTCGGCCCGGAACCTGGTCGGCTGCGGGGGCGGCGCGGTGGGGTTGGGGCTGCACTTCGCCGGGCTGGGCGGGGCGTGGTGGCCGGCGGTGGTGGCGGGGCTGTACGGGGCGGGCGCGCTGCTGACGCCGGGCCCGCGGACGGAGCCGCCCGTCGTCCTGCCCGTGGAGCCGCCCGTCGATCCGCTGGCACCTCCGCTGCCGTCGACGCCCAGGCCGGAACCGACGCCCCGGCCGGAACCGGAGCCCGCACCGGAACCCGCACCGCGGCCCGATCCCGAGCTCGCGGCGCTGTCCGACTACCTGGCCACGGTGCCGCTGCCGGATTCGGCGGGGGTGGCGGGCCTGCTGGCGGCGCTGCGCTCGGCGGGGCCGGGGCCGGTGCCGGCGGAGATCGTGCGGCACCGGCTGCCGGTGGCGGTGGCCGGCTACCTGCGGGCGCTGACCTGGCGGCCGTGGGCGGGGCCGGACGCGCCGGACCCGGAGGCGGAGCTCGGCCGCGAGGTACGCCGGCTGGTCGCGGAGCTGAACTGAGGGGCCTGCCTGAAAAAGCCCTGCAGGCCCAGGCCGGAACCCCTTACCACCCCACCCTCCGCGCACCCCCGTCACGAACGAGTCGCCAAGATCTCACCTGCTGGAAACGTCGGAGGGCTATTCACCGGCCGGGCCCGCACGGCACACTTCTACGCGCGTCCTTCTACGCGCGTCGATGCGCGTCGGCACGCCACCCGAACACCAGTTGACGGTCCATCGGCCCGTCAGTCCCCACCCGGGAGAGTCGTCCATGCCCCTGAACCGCCGTGACTTCGTCACCCGGTCCGCCGCCACCGCCGCCGGCGCCGCCCTGACCGGCGGAGCAGTCGTCGCCGCCGCCCCCGCCGCCGTGGGCGCCGCGCCCGCGCCCGCCGCCGCCGGGGCTGCGATGGCCCCCCCCCCGGGGGTTCGGGTCCGCGCGCCCCCCCCCGCCCCCGAGGGGCTGGCGGGCCTCGGCGAGGACGGTCGGCTCCGCCCCGCCCCGGGCGAGGGCCCGCGCCACCGCCCGGGCCCCCGGCCCGGCGGGGTCCGCGGGGGCCCCCCCCGGGGGGGCCGCGGGCCGGGCCGCCCCGGGGGGCCGGGGGCGGGGGGGCCCCCCGCGGGGGCGCGCGGGGGGGT
>NZ_JBHWIJ010000131.1:0-22140 GCF_042732255.1 Kitasatospora sp. NPDC059803
GGGGCTGATCCCGATCTGGAGGTGGTCGCAGGCGTTGGGCGGGAGGCTGGCCGGGAAGTTCTTCAGCACGTATCCCGCACCCATGGGCTGGTCGCGGGGGGCGCGGCCGAGGGCCGGGGGGGGGGCGGTGGGGGTTGGGTCTCGGGGCGGGCGGCGGCCGGGGCGCCTTCCGCGGTGGGCGTGCCGCCCGCCGGGGTGCCGTCGGCGGGGGCGGCACCGGTGCCGGGGCCGTGCGCGAGCGGTTCACGCCCGCCGGTCCGGTGCTGCTGCGGGCGCTCGCCCTCGACGGGGACGGCGTAGGCCGGGCCGGAGCGGCCGTCGTCCTTGCCCCAGGGGTCGCGCTGCGCGCCGTCCGGACCGGCCAGTCCCTGGCGGCCGTACGCGGGGTCGTTGCCGGTGCCGTTCCACTGTTCGGGGACGGCCCGCTCGATCCGGGCGGGGGCGTTCGGCCACTGGTCGGCGGGGGCGTCGGGGGCGGTCCGGGCCGGGGGCGCGGGTTCCTCGGCGGCGGGGCGGCCACGGCGGCCGCGCCGCTCGGCGGCGGGTTCCTCGGCGGGCTGCTCCGTCGCCGCGGCCGGGGTCTCGCGGTCGGGCTGCTCGCCGCCGTCGGCGACCGGCTCGGCGTCCTCGCCGGTGCTGGGCAGCTGCGGGATGCCCGGCAGGTCGGGCAGGACGGCGCTGTCGCCCTCCTTGGGCCGGTCGGAGCGGCGGCCCTCGGCGGCCGCGCGCTCGGCGGCGGCCTTCGCGGCGGCCGGGTCCAACGGCAGCTCGACGACGTACGTGGTGCCGGCCTTGCCGGGCAGCTCGTGCGGCTGGAGCACGCCACCGTGGCGCTCGACCACCGCGCGGGCTATCGGCAGGTGGACGGGGCTGCCGCCGAGGCCGGGCCCGCGGATCTCGACCCGGGCGACCTCGCCGCGCTGGGCGGCGGCCAGGACGACGGTCGGCGGCTCGCCGCCGGAGGGCAGCGCGGTGGGTGCGCCGGGGGCGGCCAGGCCGGGGGAGGGGGCGGTCGGGGCGTCCAGGGCGAGGCCGATGCCGCTGACGTCGGCGACCAGGTGGGCCAGCGCCTGGGCGAGCCGGCGTTCGTCGGCGATCACCTCGACGGCGGCGGCGTGCACCGAGAACCGCACCCGGCCCGGGCCGACCAGCTCGCCGGCCGCCTCGACGGCCCGGCGGACCACCTTGTCCAGGGCGACGGGCACCCGCCGCTCGGTCGGCTTGCGGCGGTCCTTGCCGTCCTTGTTGTCCTTGCCGTCCTTCGCGTCCGGGCCGTCCGCCGGGGCGGTCTCGCCGGTCTCGCCGGCCTCGGAGCGCTGGTGCGCGAGCACGCCGTCGATCAGCCGGCTGAACCGGCGGCACTCGTCGGCGAGCCGGCGCAGCGTCCAGTTGGCCTCCGGCCACAGCTGCCCGGCCGGGTCGGCGGCGAGCGCGTCCAGCCGCTCGTTCAGCGCGGACAGCGCGCCGCCGAGTTCGCTCTCCAGGACGGCGGTGAGGTGTTCGTTGCGGGCGACCAGGGCGAGTTCGCGGCTGCGGTCGGTGAAGGTCATCACCGCGCCGACCAGCTGGTCGCCGTCCCGCACCGGCGCGGTGGTGAGGTCGACGGTGACCGGGCGGCCGTCCTTGCGCCACAGCACGGTGCCGCGCACCCGGTGCTTGCGCCCGGAGGTCAGGGTGTCCAGCAGCGCGGACTCCTCCAGCGCCAGCGGGGTGCCGTCGGCCCGGGAGTGCTGGATCAGCGGGTGCAGTTCGCGCCCGCCCAGCTCGCTCGCCCGGTACTCCAGGATGTGCGCGGCGGCCGGGTTGACCAGCACGCAGCGGCCTTCGAGGTCGACGCCGAGCACGCCCTCGGCGGCGGCGCGCAGGATCATCTCGGTCTGCTTGTGCTGGCGGCGCAGCTCGGCCTCGACGCCGAGCCGGCTGGAGAGGTCGCGGACCAGCAGCAGGAGCAGGTCGCTCGCGGAGGACGGGCGGGACCGCTCGCGGTACGGGTCGTACGAGGTGAGCCCGTAGCCGCGGCCCTCGCCGGTGCCGTCGTCGGGGAAGTCGTTGCCGGAGACCTCGACCGGGAAGCTGGTGCCGTCGGTGCGCCGGGCGGTCATCCGGACCGGGCGGTCGGGCTCGTCGCCGTCGCGGGCGGCCGGGCGCATCGAGCCGGGGATCCGGCTGGGGTCGAACTCGGGCAGGAGGTCCAGCACGCCCATGCCGACCAGCGAGGTGCCGGGCGTCTGGAGCGCGTGGACTGCCGCGCTGTTGGCGTCCACGACGGTGCCGTTGCTGTTCACCAGCAACAACGCGTCGGGCAGGGCGTCGAGTATGGCGGCGAGGCGAGCAGCGCCTCGGATCGGCCTGCTGCTCACGTCGACAGGTCTCCTCGGCTCAGGGCAGCTCCTCCGGAGACGGCAGTATCTCATTCTTCTTTGCGGCGGGGTCGACCCGCCTAGTAACGTGGGCGGTGGTTGGTGCCGAACCCCACGGTTGTGGCATCATCTCAGGCACACGGAACGGGTCCGCTCACGCGGACGTGGTCCCTGTGGAGGAGGCTTCGCCTAGTCCGGTCTATGGCGCCGCACTGCTAATGCGGTTTCGGGGTTATTCCTGATCGAGGGTTCAAATCCCTCAGCCTCCGCAGCCGGAAAGCCCCGTCGACGATCTTGTCGGCGGGGCTTTCGGCATCTCCGGGGCGGTTCCGGGCCCGCCCCGCCGACCTGCTCCGCAGGCCGGGGCCGCCGGGGGCCCGAGCGGCCTCCAGGGGGTCGGCCCGGGGGCAGGGAGCAATCGATTTCGTCCCGCGTCGCAGGTCATGTAATGTTGTCCCCGCAACGCCCCGCTGGCACTGTTCATCAGGGCGAGCGCTCATAGCTCAACGGATAGAGCACTTGACTACGGATCAAGAGGTTGCAGGTTCGAATCCTGCTGAGCGCACCAATCTCCGCAAGATCGGGTTCGCCCGTTCCTTGCGCTCATAGCTCAACGGATAGAGCACTTGACTACGGATCAAGAGGTTGCAGGTTCGAATCCTGCTGAGCGCACCAGCGAGAAGCCCCCGGCCCCCGGCCGGGGGCTTCTCCCGTTTCCGGGCCCGGACGAGGGCGCCGGGTGCCGCGTCCGTTCTGGATTGCGGGCCTAATGGATGAAATGCATCTGTTTCGGGTATATCCCGTCCTGCCGCTCGGATGGCCGCCAAACGGGTGGGACCCGGCCATAAGCGCAGGTGTCGCAGTATGACCGGCTCAGGATCGTGATTCCTTTTTGTCAGATCTTGTGCCCAGACTGCCCGGCACCCCGGCAGCCGACCGTGAAGGAGAGCCGGATGGGCCGACAGTTTCCCCGCACGGCCGCCGCCCTGACCGTCCTCGTGGCCGGGCTGCTGACCGGCTGGAACGCCCCACTCTCGGTGGCCCAGCAGTCCCCTGACGCCTGGTCGGGGGAACGCCGGGCGGTCCTGCCCTCCGGCCTCTCCGTCCAACTCGAATTCGCCGCCACCCCGGGCACCGAGGTGGCCGCCGCGGCCGGCGAACTGGCCGACCGCCCCGGCGGGGGGCGTGCGGCCGGGCCGTACACGGACGGAATGCACCCCGGAAACCCCGCGCAGACCTTCAGCGTCACCGAGAACCGCCCGCAGGCGGACGGATCCTGGCGCACCGTCGGAACGCTCCGGCTCGCCTTCTCCCGACCGGTCCGCAATCCCCGGCTGCACCTCAGCGGACTGGTCGCGCTCGCCACCGGGAAGTCCGGCACCACCAGCACCGCGGCCCGGCTGACCCTCACCGGCGGCTCACCCTCCGCCCCCACCCTGGTCAACCGCACCGACTGGCCCGGCTGGACGGTCGACGCCAACGCCCTCGCACCCGTCGGCGCCGACGGCAGCTCCGACGGCGCGGCCGGCTCCGCCTCCGAGGGCACCCTGGAACTCGCCGGCACCCTGCGCACCGCGGTCTTCCGGGTCGAGCAGCGCTCCACCGCCCGGGCCGGCAGCACCACCACCCCGCCCGTCCTGCGCCAGGCGTACACCGTCACCGTCGACGAGGACCTCGGCACCGCCCCGCAGAACTACGGCAACGCCTCGCACGTGCTCTCCGACCTGTTCCTCGGCGCGGACGCCGCCAACCCGGCGCACCGCACCCGACCCCGGTCCGCCGACGACCCGGGCACGGCCGACCGGTCGACCGGCGAGCCGCTGGTCCAGCTCGACCACGGGGCCGGCCGGCGCAGCGTCTTCACCAGCCCGCCGCCGCCCAAGCTCCAGCCCGGCCGCGCCGAGTACCAGGGCGCCGACCCGTCGATCAGCTTCCCCACCGAGGCCGCGATCGGCCGCTACTACCGGCTCACCGTCCCGGTGGCGGTCGGCGACCAGCCCGCGACCCTGGCCGGCTGGATCGACTTCGACCACAGCGGGCGCTTCGACCCCGCCGAGCGGGTGCAGGCCGAGATCCCGGCCGGCGCCGACACTGCGACCCTGGAATGGACCGTCCCGACCGGCGCCGCCTCCGGCGACACCTGGGCCCGGCTGCGGATCGCCCGCGACGCCAGCCAACTCGTCCCCTCCGGCGGCTTCGCCGACTCCGGGCAGGTCGTCGACCAGCGGATCAAACTGACCGTCGGCGCCGCCCGGCCCGAGATCGCCGAACCCGTCGACGGCGCCGTCCTCGCCGAGGCCCGCCCACGGATCCACGGCGACGGAGCGGTCGCCGGCGCCTCGGTGGAGATCCGGGACGGCGACGCCACGGCCTGCCGGGCCCGGGTCGAGCGCGGCGGCGGCTGGTCCTGCCGGCCCGATGGAGCGCTCACCGCGGGCCCGCACGCCCTCACCCCGGTCGAGATCACCAGCGGTGGCGTGGTGCTGCGCGGCGACGCCGTCCGGGTCACCGTGAAGACGGCGCCGCCCGCACCGCCCGTCCTCACCCTCCCGGAGTACACCAACGACCCGGGGATCCAGCTCACCGGCACCGGCGAGGCGGGCAGCACCGTCGCGGTCACCGACCAGGCCGCCGAACTCTGCCGCAGCGCCGTCCGGGCGGACGGCCAGTGGTCCTGCCTGCCGGTCGAGAACCTGGTGGACGGGCGCCACCTGCTCACCCCCGTCGCGGTCGACGCGGCCGGGAACCGGACGGCCGGGCAGGCGGTCGCGCTGGTCGTCGACACCGTCCCGCCGGACAAGCCGGTGCTCGGCTCGCCGGCCGCCGGGGAGACCCTGCGGGTCAGCCGGCCGACGTTCACCGGGCGGGCCGAGCCGGGCTCGAAGGTGCTGGTCACGGCGCGGGCGGGCGGCTCGGCGGCCTCGGGGCCGGCTTCGGCCTCGGCTTCGGGTGCGGGTGCGGGCGAGCGGACGGTGCTGTGCGGGGTGACGGCGGCGCTCGACGGCAGCTGGACCTGCACCGCCAACCGGGACCTGACGGACGGGCAGCAGTGGCTGGTCGTCACGGCGACCGACCTGGCGGGGAACGGGGCGGCGGCGGATGCGGTGCCGGTGCGCGTCGCGGCGGCGCCGAGCCCGTCGGCTTCGGCATCGGCTTCGGCATCGGCGTCGACTCCTGCGGTGCCGAGTGCGGTGGCGTCGACTCCTGCGGTGCCGAGCTCGGGGGCGTCGGTTCCCGTGCGGCCCAGCCCCGCAGTCTCGGTGCCGACCGTGCCGACCGTGCCGAGCCCGTCGGCGTCGGCATCGGTGCCGGTCGGGCCGAGCCCGAGCGTGGCGGTGCCGGTGTTGCCCTCGGCCGGTGCTTCCGCGCCGGTGGCCTCCTCCGTACCGTCCCGTCCCGCGACGTCGCCCACGTCCATGTCCACGTCCAAACCCACGTCCACGCCTTCGAGCCCGGTCACCTCGTCGCCGAGCCCGGTTGTGGGGGCGACGCCCGTTGCATCCGTGCTCGCGCCGGCGCCGGCGGGGCTGCTGCCGATCGCCGTTCCGGCGGTCGCCCGGCCGCCGGCGGCGGCGGCCGGGCCGTCCGTTGCTTCAGTCACCCCCGCCGTCCCGACCGTCCGGACCGCCCCCACCACCACCTCCGCCGATTCCGTCCCTCCGACGCTCCGTACCGTTCCGTCCCTGGGCGCCAGCCCGTCCCGGGCGGCCGTCGGCGTCATGGCGTCGTCACCGTCACTGACACCGTCACTGACACAGCCTCCGTCATCGACGCCGGTGGCGGCCGAACCGCTCGGGTCCGCCGGGGAGGATGCCGGGCCGCTGCCGGCGCCGCCGAGCGCGTCGCCCGTGGGGGCGGCCGCGGAGGCCTCGCAGGCGGCGGCCGCGCGGTCCACCGCGAGCGGCTGGCGCGGTGGGGTCGCCGGTGGCCTGCTGGTGCTCGCCGGAATCGGGCTGATCACCCGTCGGCTGTTCGCCCGTGGTGACGGTGTCCGGCGGCGCTGACCTGCGCTGAACCATCCCGACCATCCGTTCATGTGCCTGCGCGTCAGGTCGGCTTCGGACGATTCGTCAGCAAATGTCGACACACCTCATCATAAATGTCGCATTTGATGACGTATGAACTTAGCCTGATCTTGGCACTGCCCGTCAGATCCGGGCCGCCCGTTGCGCGACACACCGACCCCGAGGATCCGTGCATGGACGTCACCCGCGATTCTTCGCAGCGACCCGACCACCTGCCCCAGGTACTCCCACCGGCCTTGCCGGAACGTTCCGCCTCCGGCGCCAGCCCGCTGGCCACGGCCACGGCCGTCAAGACGGCCAAGCCGCTCGGCCCGGTCGACGGCGGCCCCGCGACCACTCCGCTGGTCGTCGTCCCCGGCCCGGCCACCGGCGCCTCCGCCGACCTGCGTGATCCGCTGGAGGAGGCCGCCCCGGCGACCGTCGAGATCCCGGAAACCACCCAGGTCGGCGCCCCCACGGCCGCCACCTCCCGCCGCCCCCCGCGCGCCGACCAGGCGGTCCGCGAGCACGGCGCCACCGCCCTGCCCGGCTGGATCGCCCTGCTGGTGGTGCTGGTCGGCGTGGCAGGCGTGCTGCTGATGCTGCTGCGCGACGGCGTCATCCCGTACTGGGACGCGCTGCCCGACCTGCGCAGCGCCGCCGCGCAGGCGAGCGGCCAGGCCGAGGTGGACGCCAAGTCGGTCGCCGCGGTCAGCGCGGTCGGCCTGCTCGTGGTGTTCGCGCTCGCCGGGCTGCTGGCCAACGCGGGCGGCGAGACCCGGGTGCTGACCCGCTGGGGCCGCTACCGGGGCACCGTCCGCCGCACCGGCCTGGTCTGGGTCAACCCGCTGCTGCGCCGGCGCCGGGTGGACGTGCGGCTGCGGCACTGGCGCAGCGAGCCGGTCAAGGCGGTCGACCGGACCGGCACGCCGATCGTCGTCCGGCTGCTGATCGTCTGGCGGGTCAAGGACACCGCGCGGGCGCTGCTGGCGATCGAGGACCACGAGAGCTACCTGCGCGAGCAGGTCCAGGCGGTGCTCACCCGCACCGCGTCCATCCTGCCGTGCGACAGCAACGCGGCGCCCGGGCCCGCGCTGCGGGACGGGCAGTGGTTCGCCGACGAGCTGACCAGAGCACTGGCCGCCGAGGTCGCCCCGGCGGGCCTGGAGGTCTACTCGGCGCAGCCGCTGGCGCTGGACTACGCGCCCGAGGTCGCCGAGTCGATGCGCCGCCGCCGGCTGGCCGACCTGGACGCGGGCCTGCGGACGGTGCTGGTGGACGACGCGGTCGAGGCGGCGGCGCTCGCCGTCCGGCGACTGGAGCGCGCCACCGCCCACGAACTGGACGAGGCCGCCCGCAGCGCGCTGATGGAGCAGCTGCTGGTCGCCTTCGTCGCCCCGGCCGGAGTGGCCGCCTCGGTACCGCCCCCGGCCGCACGGGCCGGGCGGAAGGAAGGACGACCCGCATGAGGATAGCCACCGGCGCGTACGCCGATCCCGGCCTCGACCTCGACGCCGATTTCGACGCCGCCCTCGACCGGGGCCTGATCGGCTTCGAGGAGAGCACCGGCAGCATCCCCGCGATCGCGGGCTGCGGCTGCCCGAACTGCGCGGCCCGGCCGCACACCGCCCGCCCCGCGACGGCGACCGGCAGCAGCCGAATACACCGCGCCGTGCGGAGTACCTGCCTGGCCACCACCGTGCTGGCGGGCGCCGGCGTGGTCGGCCTGACGGCCGGTGCCGGGTCCGCGCATGCGGCGGCCGGGAAGCAGGGCTGGGACGGGTCGAAGTACTGGTTCAAGAACGGCGCCGGCGAGTGGCGGTGGACCAGCCACTACGACGTCTACGCGAACCGCGCCGGCCAGTCCGGCGGCTCGGGCGGCTCCGGCGGTGCCAGCGGCAAGGTGGCCGCCGTGTCCAACGGTTCGGCCTCCTCCGCTTCCTCCTCCGGACTGCGCCAGGGCTGGGACGGGTCGAAGTACTGGTTCAAGAACAGCGCCGGCGAGTGGCGGTGGACCAGTCACTACGACGTCTACGCGAACCGCACCGGCCAGTCCGGCGGTGGTGCGGATCCCGCTCCCGCCCGGCCCGCGGCCACGCCGTCGGCGGACCAGGCACCGGCTTCCGGCAGCGTGGAGTCGGCCATCGACTACGCGCTCGCCCAGCTGGGCAAGCCGTACGTCTGGGGCGGCAACGGCCCGTCCGGCTACGACTGCTCGGGGCTCGTCCAGCAGGCCTACCGGCGCAGCGGGATCAGCCTGCCGCGGGTGGCCGACGACCAGTACGCGGCCACCACGCCGATCAGCGCGGGGCAACTGCGCCGCGGTGACCTGGTGTTCTGGTCGGACAGCGGCCGGGCCTCCGGGATCCACCACGTGGGGATCTACCTGGGCGGCGGCAAGTTCGTCGAGGCGCCCCGGCCCGGCAAGACGGTCCGGGTGTCCACCCTCAACTCGGGCTACTACCCGACCCACTTCGGGCGGCCGTAGCGCCGGGGCGCACCGGGCCCCCGACAGCGGCGTGCTGTCGGGGGCCCGAAGCGCGACCTGATCGTCCCCGCGGAGGGAACGGGTGCGCAGTTCGGGCCCGATCTGCCAATCGGCCGGTGCGCCGTGCGCGTTGGCCGTCTTTTCCGGGGCGGATTCGCCGACCGCCTGGAAAGTCTCCTGGATTTCGTCGAGGGTGCCGGCGCGGGCCCTCGGATCGGCGGGGCCGACGGTCACTCTGCCGGTGTTACCGCCCGGGCCCGGATTGTTTGCGGAATCGAGGGCCGGGCGCGCGTACTTCTTCCGGTCCTCGTCGTCGAAGAGCCCGTCCCGGGCGGGATTTCCGGCGAGGCTGCCCCCGTGGCGGCTTCGGCGTTGAAGTCCTGTTCCGTGCCCGGTCGTTCGTGGGCCAAGGCTGATCACTGCGGCCGGTGTTCTCAGCCGGGTGGGGTTCGCCGGGCACGGGTGCAGGCTGCGAACGGGCCCGGGTGGGGGCGGGTTCGCAGCCTGCGGGGTGGGGCGGGGTCAGGCGGAGGCGGTGTCGAGGAGGGCGGTCTGTTCGGGGGTGAGGCGGAGCGTGGTGGCTGCCAGCAGGGGCGGGAGCTGCTCGACGGTGCGGGCGCTGGCGATGGGGGCGGCGACCGTCGGCCGCCCGGCCAGCCAGGCGAGGGCGACCGTGGCGAGTGCGACGCCGTGTTCCCCGGCGACGGTGTCCAGGGCCGCCAGCACCTTCGGGCCGCGCGGGTCGTCCAGGTAGCGGGCGGCGCCCTCGGAGCGGGCGCTGTCGACGCCGGGGCCGCCGGGGCGGTACTTGCCGGTGAGGAAGCCGGAGGCGAGCGCGTAGTACGGGACGGTGGCGAGGCCGTGTTCGGCGACCACGTCGGCCAGCGGGCCCTCGAAGGTGCCGCGCGAGACCAGGTTGTAGTGCGGCTGGACGGCGACGTACTTGGCCAGGCCCTCGCGGTCGGCGAAGGCCAGCGCCTCGGACAGCCGCTCGGCGCCGATGTTGGAGGCGCCGACCGCGGCGACCTTGCCCTCGCGGACCAGCTCGTCCAGCGCGGTGACGAACTCCTCGACCGGGGTGTCGTCGTCCCGGTGGGTGTAGTACAGGTCGATCCGCTCGACGCCCAGGCGGCGCAGCGAACCCTCGGCCGCGGCCTTGATGTTGGCCGCGCCCAGACCGCCGGCCTCGGGGTGCATGCCGACCTTGGTGGCGATCACGACGTCGTCGCGGTTGCCGCGGCTGCGCAGCCAGTTGCCGAGGACGGTCTCGGACTCGCCGCCGGTGTTGCCCGGGGCCCAGGCCGAGTAGACGTCGGCGGTGTCGACGAAGTTGCCGCCGGCCGCCGCGTAGGCGTCCAGGACGGCGAAGGACTGCTGCTCGTCGGCTGTCCAGCCGAAGACGTTGCCGCCGAGGGAGAGCGGGAAGACGGACAGGTCGGAGGCGCCGAGGCGGACCCGGCCCGGGGCGTCGCTGTGGTTTCCGGTCATGGTCGGATTCAACCGGATCGCACCGGGCGGCATTCCGCGTGTCGGGCGGACTTCACGAGGATGTCGTACCACCGTTGCACGACCGGGTGGTGGGGGTCGCGCAGGAGGGGTCCGGGGTGTCCGTGAGGTGGGCGGATTCGTTAGAGTCCGTGCCATGGCTGACAACGACTACGACCCCGCCGGCAGCACCCAGATGTTCCGGGCGTTCGTCGACGAGACCCCGGCGGCCCCGCAGGCGCCGGGCACCGTCTCCACCTACGGCCGCAGCAGCAGCGGTGGTGGTGGCCGTACCGGCGTGATCGCGCTGGTCGCCGTCATCGTGCTGGCCGTGTTGGGCGGCGTCATCTGGCTGGCGGTCAAGTGATCATCGCGGGGGGGGGGGGCGCGGCGGGGGGCCCCGCGCGCGGGCCGAGGGGGCGGTGGGGGGGGGGGGGGGGGGGGGGGGTGTGTCGGGGGGGGGGGTTCTGTGGTGGTGGGGGGGCCGGGGGCGGGGGGCCCCCCCCCCCGCGACGGAAACCGGTGCACCGAGGACCGGTGCGCCGGCGCTCAGCAGGGCTTGCGCCAGGCGTCCAGGTCGAGCTTCTTCTGCATCGAACTGAAGCCGAGCGACTTGGCCTTGGCACAGAACTGGTCCGTGCCGAGCTTGTACTCGACGTGGAACACCGCCTTGCCCGCCTTGACGAACGGCGCGACCCGGTCGCACTCGTCGAACTGCGAGCACTCCTCGTTGACCGCGAAGTCGAAGTCCGGCAGCAGCGCCGGGATCTGGTCGAGGTCGTTCTTCAGACCGATGGCCAGGCCGCGTTCGTGGGCGAGCTGGGCCAGCATGCGGTTGTACTTGACCTGGTCGTCAGGGGTGAGCGGGAAACCGCTGTTCTGGTTGTAGGCCTCGATGGTGTCCGGCTCGATGGCGTCGAAGCCCTTGCTCTTGCACATGTCGAAGCGGGCCGCCATCAGCGGCTTGAGCTGGTCGAGCTTGCGGATGTCGAACCACTTCTCGCCCTTCCAGCCGGTGTCGGAGCCCTGCAAGGACTTGGCGAAGGCGGCGGAGTCGGGGCGGAAGTTCTCCCAGGAGCCGGCGTTGATGTAGCAGATCACCTTGCGGCCCTTGGCGTGCAGCGCGGCCACCACCGAGGCGTCGTTCTCGAAGCCGTCGATGTCGTAGACCGGGACGTCGACGGACTGGTCGACGGTGCCGCCGAGCTGCCACTGCCAGGCGAGGCCCGGGGTGGGCTGCCAGCGGGCGCCGGCCGGCTGCGGGGGGGTGGTGCCGCCGGGAGTTCCGCCGGGGGCGCTGGGGGTGCCCGGGGTGGTGGTGGCGCCCGGGGGCGTGGTGGCGCCGGGCGCGGTGGGCGAGCCGGGGGCGCTGGGCGTGCCGGGGGCCGGGGGCGTGCTGGCGGCGTCCGACGGGGTGCCCGGGGCGGTGCTGCCGTCCGGGGTGGTCGGGGCGGTGGCCGCGGGCGGGCTGCTCGGGGAGCCGTCGGCCGAGGAGTTGTCGTCGTCCGAGCCTGAGCTGCTGCACGAGGTCGCCAGCAGGGCGGCGGCGATGGTGATGGCGACCGGCAGGAGCCGGGTACGGCGGTTCACGGTAGTCGAACTCCGGATCAGGTCAGGTCAGTTCAGCAGCGGTCAGGCCGTAGGGCAGGGTGCGCCAGGGGTTCTCCCCGGCGCCCGGTACGGCGCAGCCGACGCCGGCCCGGCGGGCGGTGATCAGCGCGGTGGCGTCCTCGGCGTGTTCGGCCGGGACGTCGTACACCAGGTGGCAGAAGCGGGAGGCCGCGTGGCGGCCGGTCCACAGCGGGAGCGTCATCGCGCGGTACGTGTCCCAGTCGCCCTCGAAGGTGACCAGCAGGTCGGCCAGACCGACTTCGGCGTACCCCGGGTCGGGGTGCTCGCCGTGGCCGAAGACCACGGTGCCGCAGCCGGCCGCGCGCGCGGCCGTGGCCAGCCGCCGGTAGTGCGCGAGGGCGCCCGGGTGGGTGGCCACCTGGTCGAGGTAGACACCGGTGATGTCGTGGCGTTGACGGTAGGTCAGGATGTCGGAGACCACCGCCGCGTGCGGTCGGCGGCCGTAGTCGGTGTCGGTGTAGCCGACCAACGGCACTCCGGCCGCGCGGAGTTGGTCGGCGGCCTCGGCGAAGACGTTGTCCGGGTTCTCGCCCGGCCCGTCGGCGAGGTTGAGCACGACGGCGGCGATCCGGCCCGGGTCGGCGGCGGCGACCGCCTGCCAGGCCGCCGGGTCCACCGCGGGGTGGACGTACAGCGGCACCAGCAGGCGGCCGTCGGGGATGATCCCGCCGGTCATGCGACGACCGGTGGGCAGGCGGGCTCGGCGGTGCTGAGCCACAGGTCGCGCAGGGTGTCGGCGAGGTCCGTCTCCGGGTGCCAGCCGAGCTCCCGGGCGGCAGCCGACACGTCGGCCTGCTGCCAGGAGACCGCGGCCGAGCGCTCGGAGCCCGCCCCGCTCTCGTCGATCCGGCCGGCGAAGCCGGCCGCGGCGCCGCCCGCGGCGCCCCCCCCCCCCGGCCCGCCCCCGCCCCCGCCCCCCCCCCCGCGGCGACCAGCCCGTCCGCGATCGCCCGGACCTGCCGGGCCTGCCCGGAGGCGAGGTTGAGCACCCGGGGGAGCGGACGGTCCGCGGCGGCGGCCAGGCCGACCGCGCGGGCGATGTCCCGGGCGTCGACGAAGTCGCGGTAGGCGGAGAGGTCGCCGACCGTGATCACGCCGTCGGCGCCCTCGGGCGCCACCCGGAGCAGCTCGGCGGCCAGCCGGCCGGGCAGCGAGCCCGCCGGTGCCCCCGGGCCGACCGGGTTGAACACCCGCAGGACCACGGCGTCCAGTGCCGAGCCGGCCACCGCGAGGGAGCCGGCCAGCTTGGTCGCGCCGTACACGCCGACCGGGCGGGCGTCGGAGTCCTCGGACAGCGAGCTGCCCGCCGGACAGACGCCGTACTCGCCGGCCGAACCGATGTGCACCAGCCGGGTCTTCGGGGCGCCGAGCTGCAGCGCCTCGCAGAGCACGGCCGGGCCGCGCGCGTTCACCTCGGCGAGCTTGACCGCGCTGCCGGCCACCGCGCCGGCGAAGTTGACCACCACGTCGGGTGCCAGCGCGGCCAGTTCCTCGCCGAGCGGGCCGGCCTGGGCGGTGGCCAGGTCCAGCCGGAGGTCGTGGGCGGGCCGCCGGCCCGCGGTCAGCACGGTGGCACCGGGCAGTGACCGCAGGACGGCGGTGGCGTGACGGCCGAGGAAGCCGTCGCCGCCGAGGAGCAGGATTCTCACGCGGCCCGTCCGTCACTCTGGGCGCCCGCGGTGGCGGGAGCCTCGGCCGTGTCGTCCGGGGCGGTGCGGGCGGCCGGGATCGGCAGCTCCGCCACGCCCTGGCCGGCGCCGGCCGACTCGAAGGGCATCAGCACCGGTCGGATGGACGAGAACTCGGCGTTCGCCCGGTCGTAGTCGTCCGGGCGGCCGATGTCCAGCCAGTAGCCGCCGAAGTCGTAGGCGGCGGGCGGGGTCTTGGCGGCGAGCAGGTCCAGCACCAGCTCGTCGAAGCCCAGCGGCAGGCCGGGGGTGTACTTGGCGAGTGCCGAACGGGACACGCCGTACACGCCCATCGAGACGCGGTAGTCGATGCTCGGCTTCTCCTGGAAGCCGGTGATGCTGCCGGACTCGGCGGTCAGCACGCCGAAGTCGATCTTCACCTGACGGGCGTAGGTGGCGATGGTGAGCGGCGCCCCGGACGCCTCGTGGTGCTTGAGCACCCCGGCGAAGTCCAGGTCGGTGAGGATGTCGCCGTTCATCACCAGGAAGTGCTCCGGCAGGCGGTCCTGCATGGTGAGCAGCGGGCCCATGGTGCCGAGCGGGCTGTCCTCGACGGCGTAGCCGACCCGCAGCCCCCACTGGGAGCCGTTGCCGACGTACGCGCGGATGATGTGGCCGAGGTGGCCGATGGCCAGGGTGACGGTCTTGAAGCCCGCGGCGGCGAGCTGGCGCATCACGATCTCCAGGATCGCGTGCTGGTCGCCGATCGGGACGAGCGGCTTGGGAAGGGCGGTGGTGTACGGGCGGAGGCGGACGCCCTTACCGCCGGCCAGGATCACTGCATGCATGGTGTTTCCCCCACGGAAAGGATGTGCAGGACACGAACCTTGGTTACCAGGACGGGCATTGATCGGTACGGCGGTCAGACGTTGTAGATGTCGGTCTTGTAGCGGGCCAGGTTGGCCGGGTCGCGGAAGAACTCGATGGTCTGCTCCAGGCCCTGCTCCAGGGTGAACTGGGGGGCCCAGCCGGTGGCCTCGCGCAGCCGGGTGGCGTCCGCGACCAGGCGCATGACCTCGGAGTTGGCCGGGCGGATGCGCTGCTCGTCCTCCTTCACCAGGAGGTCGACGCCCATCAGCTTGCCGACCAGGGAGACCAGGTCGCCGACCGAGATCTCGCCACCGGTGCCGGCGTTGAAGGTCCTGCCGACCACGGTCTCGGCGGGAGCGGTGCCGACCGTGCGGAACGCGTGCGCGGTGTCCTTGACGAACATGAAGTCGCGGGTCGGGCGCAGGTCGCCGAGGGTGATCTCGGTCTCGCCGGCGGCGACCTGGGCGATCACGGTCGGGATGACGGCGCGCATCGACTGGCGCGGGCCGAAGGTGTTGAACGGGCGCAGGGTGACGACCGGGGTCTCGAAGCTGGCGTGGTAGCTGTCGGCCAGCCGGTCCCCGCCGGCCTTGGAGGCGGCGTACGGGGACTGGGTGTTGATCGGGTGGTCCTCGGTGATCGGCACGGTCTGCGCGGTGCCGTACGTCTCGCTGGTGGAGGTGTGCACCAGGCGCGGGATCTCCTGGTGGCGCACCGCCTCCAGCACGTTCAGGGTGCCGGTGACGTTGGTGTCGACGTACGAGTGCGGGGCCAGGTAGGAGTACGGGATCGCTATCAGGGCGGCCAGGTGGTAGACGGCCTCGGTGCCCTTGACCAGGCCGTTGACCGAGCCCGGGTCCCGGACGTCGCCGAGGACGATCTCGACCGAGTCCAGCACCTCCTTGGACAGGGTCTCCAGCCAGCCGAAGGACGAGAAGGAGTTGTACTGGACCATCGCCCGGACCTGGTGCCCGTCGGCGACCAGGGACTCGACGAGGTGGGAGCCGATGAAACCCTCGGCTCCGGTGACCGCGACGCTGCTCATGCGTGATTCGCTCTCTCGATTTTGGGAACGGCCGGACTCCCGGTGGCGACCGGCCGGTGGTGGTTCAGCTGTGCCGTGAAGCGTGTTGAGGTGAAGCGCGTTCGGGTGAAGCGTGTTCGGGTGAAGCGCGTTGTGGAGCGTGTTCGGTGAAGCGGGTCCAGCGGTGCACGCGAATTGGGCGTGCGTGATTTCGGTGTTCGGTGTTCAGCGGTGCTGGGTGGTGCGGCCGAGCGCAGGCCCGGCGATGGCGGTGAGGAGCAAGGCGGCCGCCCCGCAGCCGATCAGCTGCAGGACGATCGGATCCGCACCGGTCAGCAGCCCGGCGCTCTCGGCACCCGCGGCGGCCAGACAGATGAGGGCGGTGCTCCAGCTGAACCCGAAGGCGTTCAGCAGCAGCGCCAGCCAGAGCGAGCCGCCGAGGAGCAGCATCGCGCCGAGCTGCGGCACGCCGAGCGCGGGGGCGCCGGGCCACAGCACGGTCGTGGCGGCGTCCAGCGCGGCCACGGTGGTGAGGTAGATGAACAGGCAGCCGAGCAGGATCCCGCCGGTGCGGCGGGTGAACTGCCCGCTGGTGTGACTGGTGCGCAGTGCGGCCACGGCCATCGCCCGGTAGCGGAAGAGCAGCCACTCGGCGAGACCGAGACTGAGCGTCAGCGCGATCATGGCCGGTCCGGTCGGGGTGGCCTTCGCGCCGTGCGCGGCACCCGTCTGCACCGCCTGGTGGATGGTCTCGCCGAGACCGGCGATCAGCGTGAGGGTGCCGCACGCCAGGCCGAACAGCAGGTGCGGGACCTCCTGGCGGATCGGCAGTTTCAGCTCGACGGACTCCTTCTCGCCGCCCCGGATGCAGAACAGCAGCTCCCGGGCGGCCAGGCCGACCGCCAGCACCAGCGAGACGAGCAGCACGACCGTCCGCACGACCTGCGGGACGTCCGCGGCCAGCACCACGCCCGCGCCCACCGAGGCCGGAACCAGCGCCAGCAGCAGGAACTTCTCCCGCCCCAGCACCAGCAGGACGGTGGCCGCGCCCAGGTACAGCGACTGCCCGGCGGCGAAGAAGAGCGCGCCCAGCGGCCCGCCGACCACGTACGCCGCGGCGGACGCGACCAGTGCGCCCAGCGGCGCCCCGAGGGCCAGGCAGATCGCGGCCTCGCGGCGCCGCAGCCGGCCGAGCCAGCGGTACGAGCGGTGTGCCAGCGCCTGGTTGAAGCCCCAGCTGACCAGCGTCGCGACGGACAGCGCGAGCATGCCGGAGGGCAGGCCGAACCGCATCCGGGTGGCCGCGAACAGGTTGGCGCCGAGCAGGTAGCCGAGCCCGGGCAGGGCGAACACCAGGCCGCGCACGACGCAGCGCCAGGGGTCGGCCCGCCACGGGTTGGCGAACTCGGAGCTCGGGCCGGGGTAGCGGCGCTCGACCTTCTCGAACAGCTCCTCGGCGAGGGTGAACGAGTCGGGGCGGCCGTACAACAGGGCGGCCTGCTCGTCGGAGAGGCCGTCGGACTCCAGGAACGCGGCGATCTCGTACGGGTGGACGGCATCGGCGCAGATGTCGTGCAGCCGCTCGGCGAGCTCGTCCAGCGGGTCCGCGGAGAGGTCGAGCTGCTCCTCGGGCTCGGGCTGGGCCGACGGGGTGGGGCGGCGGCGCTTGAGCGGCAGGGTGCGCAGCTGCATCGTCCGCTCGGAGCCGCCCTCGTCCTCCACGAGCCGCAGGGGGCCACTCATGCTCCCACCCCGCTGCGCTCGGTGGCCGCTTCGCGGTACACGCACCTGTCGATGGTTCTCTCGCTCCGCTCGTTCACGCGCCCACCTCGCTGTGCTGGGGCTGGGCGGCGGCGAGCTGCTGGTCCCAGTCGGTGGTGGGGGTCTGGTCGGTGACGGCCACCACGCCGTCCGGCATCCAGCGGGCGGTGCCGAGGAGTTCGGTGTAGATGCCCCGGAAGCCGTCGATGTTCTGGCGGAGCGTGAACTGTTCGATGACCCGCAGCCGGGCCTGTTCGCCCAGGCGGGCGCGCCGCTCGGCGTCGCGCAGCAGCTCGATCGAGGCGGCCGCCATCGGTTCGGGTTCGCGGGGTGGGACGACGAGTCCGGTGTCGCCGACGGCTTCGCGGACGCCGCCGACGTCGGTCGAGACGGTCGCGCGGCCGCAGGACATCGCCTCGATCAGGGTGAACGGGAAGCCCTCGCTGATGCTGGAGAGCATGACCACGTTGCCCGCCGCGTACGCGTCGGTGATGTCGGCGACGCGGCCCTCGAAGGCCACCGAGTCGGCGATGCCGAGTTCGGCGGCCAGGGCTATGCAGCCGTCCCGGTAGGCCTCGCCGCCCTTGGGAGTTCCGCCGAAGAGCCGCAGCCGCGCCTCGGGGATCTCACGGTGGACGATGGCGAAGGCCCGGATCAGCGTCTCCAGGTCCTTGATCGGGTCGACCCGGCCGGCCCAGCTGAGGGTCGGCGTCTCGGGTTCGGGCCCGGCGGGCGGGAAGGCCGCCGGGTCCACGCCGTTGTAGACGGTGCGGATGTGGGCGGACGGCGTGCCGCCGCGCTCCTCCCAGCGCCGGTTGTACCGGTTGCCGGGGGTGACCAGCGCGGCCTGCCGGTAGCTCTCCTCGGCGAGCATCCGGTAGAAGCCGAGCAGCAGCGCCTTGACCGGCCAGCGGTACGGGCCGGTGCGGTAGCCGAGGTAGCGCTCGCGCAGGTAGATGCCGTGCTCGGTGAGCAGAAACGGTACGCCGTACTGCTGGGCGGCGATCAGCCCGGGCAGGGTGGCCAGCCCGCCGCTGGCGGCGTGCGCGACGCCGCCGGTGGGCGGTTCGACCGAGAGCGGCCGTAGGGCGTGCTCCAGCAGGTCGGTGGCGTTCAGGGCGTCGTGCATGGTGGGCCGGGAGACGGCCGTGGGCAGGTAGTCCCGGGTCCAGACGTGCTGGAGGGTGCGCAGGGCGCGCTCGCTGCGCAGCGCCGGGCTGAGCAGCCCGCGCCGGGCGAGGTCGGCGAAGCCGTACAGCTCGGTGCCGAAGTGGGTGGTGTAGACCGGATCGAGGATGGAGTGGAGGAAGCGCTCGTACGCGTTGAGGAAGCGCCGCATCTCCTTGCCGCGGGGCGGTCCGGCCTCGGAGGCCGGGCCCCACAGCGGTGCGGTCGTGACCGACCGCACGTTGGCGGGCAGCTCCCAGGCCAGCGGCTCCTGGCCGGTACCAGTGACGGCGATGACGTCGAAGTCGACGTCCGGCATGCCTTGAACGAGCTGGTCGCACCAGACACTCACACCGCCGTGCTGGTGCGGATACGTCCCCTCGGTGAGCAGGGTGACGCGCATCTCCTGTCCCCCCTCCTGTTCCTTGCTTCGGTGTCCGGTCTGGGTGGCCGGAACGGGACCCGAGGCAGGGCCGGACCGGGCGACCGGCCCGGCCCTGCCATCGGATGCTGCGGGCTACCGGTTGCCGGAGCGTCCGGTGGTACTGGTGCCGAGCGAGGCCGCCCCCCCGGTGGCCTTACCGCTCTTGGCGGCGGCGGTGCCGCCGTTGCCGTTGGTGGCGACGTCCTTGCCGGGCACCGGGGTTCCGCTACCGGGGACCAGGGTCGGGGCGCTGGTACGACCGGTGTCGCTCGGGCCCACCGGGACGGGAGTGGCGACGCCCTGCGGGACGACCTTCTTGTCCGCCGGGGCCGGGGCCGGGACGGACTTGGCCGCGACGCCGGGGGCGACGGCGGCCGGGGCGGCCGGGGTGCCGGCCGAGGGGAGCTGCAGGGAGACGCTGCTCTGCAGGGTGCCCGGGGACACCCAACCGGAGATCGTACCGGCGTAGGACGAACCGAAGGCGGTCGATCCGATGACCAGCTTCTGAGAAGTTCCGGTCGGCATGGTGGCCTGGACCTGAACACCGGCCGGAGCGTTGACCGTGACGGTGTTGCCGACCCGGTAGCCGGTGACCTGGCCGGCCGAGACGGCCGAGTTCCAGGCGGCGCGGCGCTGGAACTCCTGGCCGATCTCGCGCTCGCCGAGGTTCACGATCGGGGTGTTGTCGGCGTGCAGCGACCGGTAGGTGCCGAGGATCTTCTCCAGCACCGGGTAGAGGATCCGGTCCTCGGACAGGTTCGACTGGTGGATGAAGTGCGGCCGCGGGTCGTTGCTCAGCACGTGCCCGAGGTCGATCCGGGCCTCCAGCGGCACGATGTACGACTGGAAGCCGGTGTTCGCGTCCAGCGGCTGCGTCAGGCAGGTGGAGTTGGCGTTGTTCTCACAGACGCCGCTGCCGCCGTTGGCCTTGCTGGTGTAGATCCAGTTGTACTCGTCGGCCTCCTCCTTCGCCGTGCCGGCGTTGTAGAAGACGTTCATCGGGTAGCGCGGCACGGTCAGCGTGGACGAGCCGACGGCCCGCTGGGCGGGCTCGCGGGAGGCGTCGCTGCCGGTGAACTTGATGCCGTTGGCGGCCAGCGCCGGCGCCAGGTTCGGGTTGTCGCTGGTCTCCTGCGGGGCGGTCAGCAGACCGGAGTGCTCGCCGGTGACCAGGGCCTGCGGGTCGACCTTCAGGCCGTTCTTGGCGGCCCAGTCGAAGTTGTCCTTGATCTGGCCCGAGATGGTGTTCTGGTCGGTCCAGACGGTCTTGCCCGCGGAGTCCTTGGTGCAGCGCCACGGCACCACGGTGACGTCCTGGACGCAGCCCAGGTACGGGTGGCTGTAGGTGTGGTTGACCCAGCGGTAGCTGTTCTGGTCGGCGATCATCTGGTTGACCGTGGGGTCCACCGTGGTCTGGTGGTCGGCCTTCCAGTCCTCGCTGCCGCCACCGTTGAACACCATGTCCAGGGTGAAGTTGTTGGCGGTCTGCCACTGCTTGAGGTGCTGGGCGTCGTCCGGCGTCATCCGGATCGGGTTGGCCGTGTCCGGGGTGCCGGGCGGGCAGGTGACGTCGCCGGGGGTGCACTTGAGCACGGTGTCCCAGCGGTCGTCGGCCAGGAAGACGTCGTCCACGTGGGCCGCGAAGTAGTTGCGGTCGTAGCCGAGGTGGACGCCCTGGGTGATCCAGTCGACCATGCCGCGGGCGAGCAGGCGGTACTGCTGCTGGTACTGGTTGTAGACGAACGTGACGACCAGTTCCTTGCGGCCGTCGTGCGTGTACTCGCCGACCAGTGAACCGCGCGAGGTGGTGCTCGGGATCGCGGCGTCGACCAGCGGGACGAACGAGGCGCCGGCCGGCAGGTTGGCCAGTGGCGTGGCCAGGTAGCCGTAACTCTCGCTGACGGTCGGATCGTTGTCCTCGAACGGCACGCTGCCCTTGAGGTACCCGAACGGGCCCGAAGTGCCGGCCGTGGTGGTGGCGCCCTGGAATCCGTCCAGCGTGCCGTAGTAACCGGGATTCACCGCGTAGTTCAGCCCCACCGCAGGACTGGCGAACGTGTACGCGTCGATCTGCCGGATTCCGAATGCAGCTTCGTAGCCCGCGATGGCCGTCATCTCGGCCGCACTGTTGGGGAAGGGGTTTTCGTTGGGAAGGACGATGCCCTGGTACTTCCCGCGGGGCTGGCCGTTCACCGTGTCGCTGAGGAAAGCGGAGTTGATGATGGGACGGTTGGTGTCGTTGAGGTTGACGACCTTGTACGGGGTGCCCTGGTTCTTGAGTTCGGCGGTGATCGCCGCGACCGACGGGCCTCCGTCGTCGATGACCAGGATGGTGAGGTCGATCCTGGGCGGCGTGTCGCCGTGGGCCAGGGTGGTCTGCAGGCCGCTGGCCAGCAGAACTGCCGCCGCGCACGCGGCAACTCTTCGGGTCGCTCGACCCATGGTGATCCTCCCCTTGGGTAGGCGCCTCGCTGCTCAGCGCTCGCCTGCCCTGTAGCTGTTCGCGGGCAGCAGGCTGCCCGGCGCCCATCCTGGTCGAGGGGGGCCTCTGCGAGGGACCAATTGGGCGAGAGTGCAGCGAACCTGTTACCAACGTTCATGGCGAAGCCATGAAGGCGCCGATTGTGACCGGAACCGGACCGGCCATGCAAATAATGAATTGAGAATGAAAAAGCGGAAGCTGAGAGCTACACCTGGTTACCGCCCGTGCGGCTTGGGCGGACCACCGGACACCTGCACTGTCGTCGTCGCGCATGACACTCTTGCACATCTTGCCGACGCCTTGGGCAGGTTCATGCAATATCGGGCACCGCTGTGCCATGTGACAGTCCGAATATGCAATGGAGGTGCACGCGCGGCCGATCGGCGGACCGAGTCCGGTGCAATCGGGGCCGGGCGGAAAGCGGCGCCGGAGCCGGTCGAACGGCGCTGGTCGGGCGCAGTCCCGGGCTGCCGCGGTAAGGCCAACGCCCGTGATCCCGGCGGCTATTGGACGGCCGGGCGGGCGGGCGCCGCGGTGTGCTGTGGCCCTGTGCAGTGATGGCCTGAACCATGTCGTTGCCGACGACTTCGGCCCCCGCGCGCACGCCGTCGGCGCCGACCGCGGAACCGTCCTCGCCGACTACCTGCGCGTCGTCGAACGCGCCGCCGAACTCGTCGTCGAACGCGCCGCCGCAGTGGTCGGCCGGGCGATGGACGACGCCCGGGCGGGGGGGGGGGGGGGCCCCCCCGCGCGCGGCCGCGCGGGGGGGGGCCCCGGGGCGGGGGGCCCCCCGCGCGGGGGGCGCCCCCCCCACC